>DASQPS010000406.1:0-5352 GCA_035643845.1 Gemmatimonadaceae bacterium
TGATTGATCTGCCGGCCGAGAAAAAAATTGCGACGTGGAACGCGAAACGCGGAGTTCCTGGTGGTCCGCACCGTCTGCTGGATCTCCGAAGCGAGCTCGGGTGTGCAACGCTCGTCGGCGTCGAGCACGAAAATCCACGCCGTTTTCGCTCTGACAATTGCCTGATTTCGCGCAGCGCCAATCGTTGTGAATGGCGGAGTGATTACGGTCGCGCCGGCACTGCGCGCGCGGTCTGCGGTGTCATCGGCGGAATCGTTCTCCACGACGATCACCTCGTTGGCCCAATCGACACTCGCTACGCAGGCCTCGATATTCGCGGTTTCATTGTGTGCCGCGATTACCGCCGTGACTCCCGCTCCGGCCGAGCCGCGGCCCGACGGCGTCACCCTTGTCGCCGAACCCGGGTGCGCGCGGTGTTGGCAATGCGATCGAATGCTTCGATCGTCGCGCTCTCCGGAAATTCTCTCGCCACCCGCGTACGGCCAGCCCTGCCCATCGCTTCGCGCGCTTCTTTGCTCTTGAGCATTCCAGCGACTGTCGCCGCCGTTGAAGCCGAATCATCGGGAGGATAGAGCGCACCACTGATTCCGTGAGCGATGTAGCGCTGCGCTATCCCTCCTTCGCTCGCAACCGTCGGAATGCCGAGGGCCATCAAATCGAGAATTCCGTAGACGCCAGTGTCTTCGTTGGCCACCACCCATCCGAGATGCGAGTTCTGCATGAGGCTGATCTGGTCGTCGCGCTCGCCGAGAAAGCTGACGAGGTGGAGAACCCGTAATGCGGCGGCTTGCATCCTCAGATCTTCATCATCCGATCCGGGTCCCACTATCGTCAGGCGGAGATTAGGATGACGCGGCGCGAGCATCGATATCGTGCGAATGGCAGTGGCAGCGCGTCCGCGCGCCGTGGGATCGTAGACGCAGAAGATGTAGCTCGCCGGCTCCGCGGCAGGTTTTGTCTCGTCGACGGGTTTGTTCTCTCCCGGAGGCTCTGAAACGGTTTCCGGCTCCCTCGCTTTTTCAGTCGGGTAGTCCGTGACGTTCACACCGATCTCCGCGATATCGGCGTCGATGGCGTTTTTTGGAATCTCGGACGCGCGACGGTCAGCCTGACTGGCGAAGAGATAAGCAGTCGGTGCAAGCCGCGACGCCCACCAGCCACCCAAACTGAGCGTGAGTCGCTTGCCGGCTGGAGTCCATCGCACCACTGATCCGTTACCGGTGATCCGGCAGGCAGTGGCCGCGATCAGGTGCTCGCGATTCGTCGTCACGAAGATCGCATCGGCGTCCCAGCGCCGGAAAATCTTTCTGAGTCTGCGCGCGGCCGAGTAGAAGAAACCATCCGTCGAGAACGGAATTATTTCGAACGGCTCCGGAATCGGCGTGTGGCGCGGCTGATTCGGCTCCCGTCGCGGCGACACCGCCAGATGCACGTTCGAATCGGGCGTGACGAGAAGCGTAACCTTTGCTCCGCGCTCGGAAATACCGCGCGCCGCCCTCGCGAAGAGACGCGCGGTGCCCGACCATTCCCGCGCCGAGTGAAGAAAGAGGACGTGAATAACGCTACCCCGCGGAAGGAACCATAGAGGTCTCGTCGGCGTCGCCGAACTGCAGCGAGTACAGACGATAGTAGGAACCGCGCTTCACCAAAAGCTCGGCGTGCGTTCCGCGCTCGACGATCTCGCCTCGATCGAGAACGAGGATCTGGTCGGCGTGCGCGATCGTGGACAGTCTGTGCGCGATTACGAAAACGGTGCGGCCCTGCAAAAGACGGTCGACGGCTTCCTGCACCAGTCGCTCCGACTCCGTGTCGAGAGCGGATGTCGCTTCATCGAGAATGAGAATGGGCGGATCGCTGAGCAAAGCCCGCGCTATAGCGAGACGCTGCCGTTGACCACCGGATAATCGAGTACCGCGTTCGCCGAGCAGGGTGTTGTAGCCCTGCGGAAGCTCGATGATGAAGTCGTGCGCGTTTGCTGCCTTCGCGGCCGCTTCCACTTCAGCCAGGGTGTAATTCTCGCTCGCGCCGTAAGCGATGTTGTTACGCACGGTGTCATGGAACAGCACCGTCTCCTGACTCACAATTCCCGTTAGCGCGCGCAGAGCGGGGAGCTTGATCTCGCGCGTGTCGATGCCGTCGATGGTGATGCATCCCTCCGACGGCTCGTAAAAGCGCGGGATCAGATCCACCAAAGTGCTCTTGCCGGAACCACTCGGCCCCACGAGCGCGATGACTTCGCCTTTACGCGCTGTGAGATTGATTCCTGACAACACCGGCGCGTCACCATAGGAGAAAGTGACGTCCTCGAAGCGCAGCTCGCGCTGGAACGTGGCAGTGTCGCGAGTGCCGCGATCGCGCTGGAACTCCGCGGGCGAATCGAGAATCTCGAACAGCCGCTCCGCCGACGCGAGCGACGACTGCGCGGTGGTTCTCATCTGGGAGAGCTGCTTTAAGGGTTGAAGCAACCGGAGCACGAGGGTCAGAAACGCGAGGAGCGTTGCGCCGGTCATCGTGCCGCTCGAGAGCACCTGCCACGCGCCAATCCACAGAATGAGAACGGCGATCAGTGTCCCGATGATTTCCGTCACGGGCGGCGCCACCAGCGCGAGACGGGCCATCTTGAGGCTGCTCCGCGCGTACTTGTTGCTACCGTCGGCGAATCTCGCTTCCTCGTACGCTTCGGTTCCCGACGCCTTGACCAGACGGATGCCGCCAATCGTCTCCTGCAGAACGCTCGTCATCTCGCCATGGACGTTGCCGCGGCGAAGATTTCCGCGTCGCAGCTTTCGAAGCATTGGCTGCAGCGAAAATCCGAGCAGCGGAAGAATCACGAGGGCGATCAACGACAGCTTCCATGATATGCTGAAGAGAATCGCGATGTAGACGATCACGAGCGATGCGCTCTGGAGCGACTGCGTGACGATCTGGGTCAGAATCAGCCGCGTCTCGAAAGTGTCGTTGATCACGCGCGACAAAATCTGACCGGCCTTCATCTGGGTGAAGTACCCGAGCGGCAGATGCGCCAGATGGCGATAGACCGAATTCCTGAGATCGCGGGTGACGAATTCCTGGAGGGTCGCGCCGAACTGTCCGGCAACCCAGACGAGCACATTCTTGAGAATCACCGCGATTAGCACGACGATGATGACGTTGCGGAGCGATCGCATCTCGTCGCCCGGAACTATGCGCCCGCCGATCGTTGCATCGATGAGTCTTGCGACGAGTCCTTTGGGAATCGCCGTCGCAGGCTGGTGGAACAGGATGTTCAGGAATGGAATCAGCAGCGCAATCGCGAATCCATCGAGCAGCGCCGCGAGCAGGTTCGCGACGATCGTGATGGACATGCGCCAGCCGTGCGGGCGCAGGTAAGGCAGAAGCCGCTTATAGACCGGCAGGCCGGGCGCGCGCTCCGGCATTTACCGGCGCGGAGTGAGCAGCGCCAACGGGAGAATTACTTCCTCGGGCGACACCCCGCCGTGGAGGAAAGATCCGCGATACCGGCTCTGGTACTCGCGCAGTTTCGTCGGATAAACGAAAAAACAATCGTTGGTCGCCAGCAGCGTATTTCCGCCTGCTCCCCGCCGCGGCAGCCTCAGCATGTCCTCGCTCGTAAACAATAGCGCCTGATCCGGTCTCTCCGGACGAAGATCTTCGCCGAATTTGTAGCGCAGGTTGGCGCTCGCATCGCGCTTCGCGTAGACGGTCGCGGGCGTGTTGCAATGGATGGAGCCGTGATCAGTCGTCAGCAGCACCGAGATTTTCCGGCGCGACGCTTCCTTCAAAACGCTGAAGAGCGCCGAGCGCTGAAACCACTGCCGAGTGATTTGGCGGAGGGCGATCTCGTCGCGCGCAACTTCGTACAGGATCTGTGATTCGCTGCGACCATGCGTCAGCAGATCGACGAAGTTGAATACGAAAGCACTGACGCCCTCCGGCCCGATTGCGGTGCCGAGGTGGCGCTCGAGCTCGTCGGAATTTGAGGCGGTGGAAATTTTCTGATAGCGCACCGGTGTCTTGCCGCACAGCTCCTCGAGATGCGCTTCGAGCAGCTCGCGCTCGTGTGCGTTGAGCGATTCGTCTTCGCGATCGGCGTTGCCCCACCAATCCGGCAGTCGTGCCGCGATCTCACCGGGGAAAAGTCCGCTGAATAGAGAGTTCCGCGAGTACGGAGTCGCGGTGGGAAGAACCGCGAAATAATGCGTGGTTTCGACATCGAAGAATGGAGCGAGAAGCGGCTCGAGCACGCGCCACTGATCGAGGCGCAGGCAATCGACGACTATGAAAACCGCCGCCTTGTCGCGCTCCAGGATCGGCATCAGGAATTCGGAGACGATATCGATCGACAGAGGAGGGCGGTTTCCGCCCAGGTTCCTGAGCCACTCCGGATAGTTCTCCTTGATGTAGCCGGCGAACTCGCGGTGCATGTCGGGATACAGTCCCTGGAGCGATTCGTAGAGCCCCATCTCTCCGGCCGCTGACAGGTCGACGTCCCAGCGCATCAACTCGTCGTAGCGATCGATCCAGCCACGCCAGTCGAGATTCTTGTCGCGGTCGAGCTCGATCGCCCGGAATCTTTCGACGAAGCTTCGGGCAATCGCCTGCTGTCGGATCCGCGGCCCCTCGAGAATTCGCGTGACCACCGTCAGCACCTGGCGCGGATTTATCGGCTTCACCAGGTAGTCCCGGATGTTCGCCCCGATGGCTTCCTTGAGCGTCGAGTCTTCTTCGCTCTTCGTCACCATCACGACCGGCAGTGTCGGCGCTATCTCTCGCACGTCCCGGTAAACCTCGAGCCCGCGCTTCCCCGGCATCTGCTCGTCGAGAAGCAGGATGTCAAAGGGCCGCCGTCGCAGCAGCTCTATCGCGTCATCTGCGTTGGACGCCCACTCTACGGTATAGCCCTTGGACCTGAGGAAGATGCGATGAGGCTCCAGCAGCTCGCCTTCGTCGTCTACCCACAGGATCGTTTTAGGGGGGTTCAGGACCGGTGCGGCCATACGGCGGAATGTAGCCGGGCGTCGAGTCCGTGCCTAGATTCGGAGAGTGCTCGGTCAGCTCCCGCGTTTCGCTCTCGCAGTCCCCACATTTCGGTTCCGCTCACTTGCGGCGCTCGCGGGGAGAGCATCGTTGGGAGGCGATCGTGAAACGCTGCTCGCTTGCCTGCAGCTCGGACGGCTTTGCGCGGGGATTCTGCCCCCGTACAACTTATCCCGGGACGCCACGGCGGAGCGCACCGAGCAGACCAGGCAGTGGCTCTCGGCGGTTGCCGTCCCGAGCGGAATCCGCTCCACTGCGTTCGGGATTTTTGGGGGCTTGACCGGTCACGACCGCGCCCGATGCGCGCTCGCTTTC
>DASQPS010000407.1:0-10460 GCA_035643845.1 Gemmatimonadaceae bacterium
GGCAACCGGAGAGGCCAGTCCCTTCTTGGCCTGGATCGCCGTGATGGCCGCCGTCAACGTCGTCTTCCCGTGATCGACGTGACCGATTGTACCGACGTTTACGTGTGGCTTCGTACGCTCAAATTTGGCTTTCGACATTTCCTTATCTCGCCTTGGTGGTGACTTTATTGATGATTTCGTCTGACTTGGACTTCGGTACCTGCTCGTAGTGGGCGAACTCCATCGAATAAACCGCACGCCCCTGCGTCATCGATCTCAGCTTCGTCGAGTATCCGAACATCTCCGACAACGGCACCTGCGCATCGATCACCTGCGCCTCACCGCGTTGATTCATTCCGCCGATTCTGCCGCGGCGCGCTGAGAGGTCGCCGAGTACGTCGCCCATGTATGCGTCGGGCGAGACGACTTCGACTTTCATGATCGGCTCGAGAATGATAGCGCCCGCTCGCTTCGCTGCTTCCTTGATCGCCATCGACCCCGCGATCTTGAACGCCATTTCGCTGGAGTCGACGTCGTGGTACGAGCCATAAACCAGCTCCGCCTTCACATCGACCATCGGGTATCCCGCGAGCACTCCGCCTTCGAGCGCCTCACGCATTCCCTGCTCCGACGGCTTGATGAACTCTCGTGGAATCGTTCCGCCGACGATCTTGTCCTCGAAGACGAATCCTTCGCCCTGCTTTGCCGGCTCGACGTTTATCACGACGTGGCCGTACTGACCCTTACCACCGGACTGCCGAATGAACTTGCCTTCTACCTTTTCAACGCGCTTCGTGATCGTCTCTCTGTACGCAACCTGAGGACGGCCGATGTTCGCATCGACCTTGAACTCGCGTTGCATTCGGTCGACGATGATCTCGAGGTGCAGCTCTCCCATTCCGGAGATAATCGTCTGACCGGTTTCCTGGTCGGAATGGACGCGGAAGGTTGGATCTTCTTCTGAGAGTTTCTGCAGTGCGATCGCGAGCTTGTCCTGGTCCGCTTTCGTCTTCGGCTCGATCGCGACGTCGATGACCGGGTTCGGGAACTTCATCGCCTCGAGGATGATCGGCGAATCTTCCATCGTCATCGTGTCGCCGGTGCGCGTGTCCTTGAGTCCGATCGCGGCGGCGATATCACCTGCCATCACTTCTTCAATTTCTTCCCGCTTGTTCGCGTGCATCTGGAGAAGACGTCCGACGCGTTCACGCTTGTCTTTCGTTGCGTTGTAGACGTAAGACCCAGACTTGAGGCTTCCCGAGTAAACGCGGAAGAACGTCAGCTTTCCAACGAATGGATCGGTCGCGATTTTGAACGCCAGTCCCGAGAACGGCTCTTCGTCCTTCGGATGTCGCTCAGCCGGCTCTCCGTTCGGGAGATGTCCCTCGACCGCGGGCACGTCGATTGGCGAAGGAAGGAAATCGACCACTGCGTCGAGCATCGCTTGCACGCCCTTGTTCTTGAAGGCAGCGCCGCAAAGCACGGGAACGATGAATCCGCCGACGGTGGAGCTTCGAATTGCGTGGCGGATTTCTTCAACGGTGAGATCGGTGCCGCTGAAGTATTTCTCGATCAGCGCTTCGTCGTGCGATACAGCGGCTTCGATGACGTCGTGGCGAGCCTTCTCCATCGCTTCCCGATATTCATCGGGCACTTCGGTGACTTCGAACTTCTTTCCTAGAGACTCGTCGTCGAAGATGTACTGCTTGCGCTCGATTACATCGATGTGGCCGGTAAACGTCTCGCCGGTGCCGACCGGAAGCTGAATCGGATACGCGTTCTTCGTAAGTCGATCGCGGATCATCCGCATGCAGCGGTCGAAGTCCGCGCCGACACGGTCCATCTTGTTTGCAAAGATCAGTCGGGGGACGCGATAACGATCGGCCTGGCGCCAGACTGTTTCGGTCTGCGGCTCGACGCCAGCGACCGAATCCAGCAGAGTCACAGCTCCATCGAGAACGCGCAGCGAGCGTTCCACCTCGACCGTAAAATCGACGTGGCCCGGCGTATCGATGATGTTGATGCGGTACTCAACGCCGTGGCGGGTCCAGAACGCAGTCGTCGCCGCGGAAGTGATGGTGATTCCGCGCTCCTGCTCCTGTTCCATCCAGTCCATCGTCGCGGTTCCTTCGTGAACCTCGCCGATTTTGTGCGTCTTACCCGTATAGTAGAGGACGCGCTCGGTCATAGTCGTCTTCCCGGCATCGATGTGCGCCATGATGCCGATGTTGCGATAATGGTCGAGCGGTGTTGCGCGTGGCATAGTCTCTTCGAACTCTCTCTTTAATGCGGCTTCGACAGCTGAGGCCGCAGTCTCAATTCAACAAAAAGGCGGGTGGACCGTGTCGTCCCTGAACGGGACCGGTATCCATCCGCTGCCGCCGGGTGCACTCGCAACTGTTTCGCGGGTGGGGACTCGAGGCGCGCCGGCTCTGCCGATAGGCATGTGACCGGCGATCAATTTTTACTTGTGGCAGGCGCGGTAAACCGCGTTCCGCCATAGCCTTGTAAAGGTACCCGGCAAACGGCCTAAGTCAAGGCAGCGCGTAGAATTTCACCGGACTCTTCCACTCCTGCGCAAGAAATCTTGTAGATGGAAGTCGTCGATAGGCAAACTCATCTGGGCGCCGCTGCCGCCGGTGACCTCGCTATGTAAGCCGCGCAAACGAAGCGTGTGACGTTCACCCTGGATGCAGAGTCTTGCATATAGCTACTTTGTAACATAAAGTACTTGTAACTATTGACCCGACCACAAATGTCGACTTCTGCTGAGCAGCAACCCTCTCTAAAAACGGCGTGGATTCTTGCTCTCCTTACCTCCGCGCTCGGCGCCGGTATCCTCTTCTCCGCGTTTCCAGGTATCAACTGGACAATCTGGGTCGTAGCGGCCTGCGCATCACTTATCGCATCGCGAGTCATCTCCCGGGGACGGGTCGAGAGGCCGCTCGTCGTTCTCTGTGCGTGGGCAACGCTTCTCGGGATCGGGTTCGCCCTCACGGCTAACGATCCCCTTCAGTTTCTCTCGGTCTTGAGCGTCGCGATGCTGCTCGGTCTTGCCACCATCACGCTCGGTGCAGAAAACTGGAGTGAGCTCTCCGTGAAGCTTCTCGCCGCAGTTCCGTTTCTCGCGCCCTTCCGGGTCATCGGAGCGTCCGCGCGCGCGGCAGCGGAGGCGCCCGGAATCGTTTCCTCTCCGCGCTCCCGTTCAATCATCAAAGGCGCGGTCCTCTCGGTGCCGCTCGTCGTCATTCTCATTGCCCTGCTCGGCAATGCCGACGCATTCGTAAACCTGGGTATTGACCGCTTTATCGCGTGGCTCCCGGATTGGTCGTTTACCGGTCGAGTCGCGTTTTTCGTGTTCCTTCTGCTACTGACACTTGGCGCGAATGCGCTCGCCGTTAGTCAGGTCACAGCGCAACCCCCCCGTTATCCGACGATCAGCAGTCGATTCACCCTCGGCGTGACTGAACAGCGCATGGTGCTGTGGAGTGCGGCGATCGTTCTCTGGCTGTTCGTGCTGCTGCAGCTCTCTTATTTCGTTCACCCGCCACCGGCGGTCATTGGAAACGGCATATCGTTCGCGGAATTCGCCCGCAAGGGTTTTGCTCAGCTTTCCCTGGCCGTCACAATCGTCGGCGCGATCATTCTCGTTCTCGAGCACGCGCGTCCGTCGCAGATTAATGTCCACGACCAGACGAGTTTGCGTCGACTGGAAATTGCACTTGTGATCGCGTTGGAGCTTGTGCTGATCTCCGCGTTTCGCCGAGTGATTCTCTACGAGGGGGGGTACGGTTTCACCGAAGCGCGTGTGTTCGCGCAAGCGTACATGGTGGCGATGGGTCTCTCCCTCATCGCGCTCGCGTGGGAGTTGAGAGATGCCGCGATCTCAGTCTCGCTCGGCAGGCGGATCGCGGAAGTCGCGCTTGGCGTTTTTACAGTCCTGTTGTTCTGGAACTTCGAAGCCTGGATAGTCAACAAGAACGTCGACCGCGTCGTTGCAAGCGGCCGTTTCGACCCGCAATACCTGAGTCGGTTGTCGCACGACGCGACGCCGACGTTGGTAAGCCGACTTTCGGAAATCCCGCAAGCCGACCGCGACACACTCATAGCGCGTCTCGCATGCCGACCGATTCCGGCTCCGCGACGCTGGTTTGAGTGGAATCGCAGCATCGTCGCGGCAACCACCGCACTTAACACGTGGCAGCATCCGCCGTGCAAGCGCGAGGCGTCTTCCGTTCAGCGCGTCCCCGCGGCGCGCTCCGATTGAGGGGATTTCACGGCGCGGTACAGCGGCCAGCTCAGCGCGAGCAGTGCTACGGAGTAGATGCTGTTCTTAGTATCCGCGAGAAAAGCACCAACCAGAAATCCGATCGACAGCACCAGGACTAATCCCGTCGTCCACGGGTGCCCAATCGCGCGGAACGGCCGCGGCGCCCCCGGCTCGCGCCGCCTCAACACAAAAACCGTGCTGAAAACCAGCGTGTACTGTGCAACAAACAGGAACGCGGTCACTGCGAGAACAATTTCCAGTGTGCCGGTGAGCACCATCACCAGACACGCCGCTGAGCTCAGCAACAAAGCGACGACTGGCGTACCGCCTCGATTGACGTAATCAGCGCCAGGCACGAATCCGAACACGCTCAGCCTATGCAACACGCGCGAGGTCATGAGCTGAAACGCGTTGACAGCGCTCACCAGAGAAACGATCGTAAGAATCCGGATCACCGCATCGCCGTTCGCCCCGAAGATTTTGTCAGCCGCTGTCGCTGCGACCAAAGGCTGTCCCGACATCTCGGCAATTGTCAGCACGTAAATGAAGCCGATGTTGACGAGCAGATAGATCAGAGCGACGGCTGCGACGCCGCCGAACATTGACCGCGGAATGTCGCGCCCCGGATTTTTGAGCTCTCCGGAGAAGTAGACGATGCCGTTCCACCCGTCATAGGTGAAGATCACGGCCTGCATCGCCAGCACGAACGCACCGAGGAAGGCGAATCCAACCGGGAAATGCGCTCCAGTTGGGCCATAATTAAAGCCGCGACCAAGAGCAAAGCACGCGACGATGAGAACCGCGAATGCTACTGCCTTCAGGAATGCGGTGACGTTCTGCGCCATACTTCCTGTCTTCACGCCACGCCACTGAATCATCGCGAAAAAGAGAATGACCGCGCTCGCGATCGTCGACGTCAGTCCCTTCGGGATTCCGGCGAGTATGGTCAGGTACTCTCCTATGACCAACGCTGCCAGCGCCAGACTGCTGCACGTCGACAGCCAATCACTCCAGCCGATCACGAAACCGGCATACGAACCCATCGCACGCGTGAGATAGACCGTGTAACCGCCGGATTCCGGCATCATCGTCGCCAGCTCGGCGAGCGCATTTGCACCGAACGCAGCGTAGAGCGCACCAATGATCCAAACCGCGAGAAATGCTGTCGGCGACGGAAGAAGTTGAGCGACAACGCCTGGCGTGCGCAGAATTCCGGATCCGATGGTGTTGCCGAGAGTGACTGACAGGCCGAAAACGATTCCGAGTACTGCGAGAAGGCCTGCGGACGGGCGGCTTCCTCGAGTGCGGTCCCCTTCGCGCGTGGGCGCCGGGTCGCTCACTCTCGCTGAGTCAAAGGCGATTTCTCGTTTGTGCTGACGGGCCGCTGCATGACGTCTGCAAGCATCTCGTGAAAGTGATGCGTACCAACCTCGCGCCGCTCGGAGTATCTGCCCCGATCATAAAGGCGCGATTTTACGCC
The DNA here is from genome assembly GCA_035643845.1 of Gemmatimonadaceae bacterium. GTDB lineage: Bacteria > Gemmatimonadota > Gemmatimonadetes > Gemmatimonadales > Gemmatimonadaceae > UBA4720. The sequence goes on from DASQPS010000407.1 coordinate 5,730, forward strand.
GCGCTGCACGGACTCGACCACTTCCTCATCTTCCATCTCGACGCGATGCAGACCGGCTCCAACCCCGCTCTCCCTCAACGCGGCGTTCCACACATACGAGATAAAGGAGACTTTGCTGCGTCCGACGCCGAGCGGCGTGACGACGTTGAGCGAGAGCCCCCACGGATAGAAGTTGAACATCGTGTTCGGGAACAGCCAGAAATAAAAGGCACCCACCCGCTCGCTCGCGTTGGGATGGTCGCGCGGTAGCTCGAACGCCGGCTCACCGGGCTTCGAGATCCCGAGCTGCAGGTTTCCCCAGCGAAATCGCTCGGTTCGGTATCCGGAGTAATCGAGCTTGTCCGCGAGCCCCGCGTGCACATACGGGATGTGAAACTCTTCGAGGTAATTGTCGCAGTAAAGGGCCCAGTTCGCCTCGATGAGATAGTCCCGGGAAGTTGCCGGATCGCGCACGAATTCATCGAGCGGCATCCACGACACGCGTTCGCGCACGGGTGCGATCCATTCATCGAAAGACATTTCGGGAGCGAGACCGCTAAAGAGCAAAGGCCCCAGTCGCTCGAGCGGAAGCACTGGCAGATTGTCTTTCTCGGACGGAAATCCGACGGTAGTGTCGAACTCGGGCATCGACACGAATTTTCCATCGAGGCCATAACGACGCCCGTGATAGCGGCATCTGAGTGATTTCGCGTGGCCTTCGCCCTCGACGACAATCGCACCACGATGGGTGCACACGTTCGAGAGACACCTGACCGCTCCTTGGTCATCCGTCGTCAGGACCAGCGGCTCGTTGAGGCAGCCCTGCAATAGCGTGAATGGCCAGACTCTTCCTGGCGCCTTCACTGACCCGGAATCACCGACCCACTGCCAGCTGCGCGCGAAAACTCGATCCTTCTGGAGCTCGAAGTACTCGGGCTCCGAGTATACACGCGCCGGAAGCGTCGACGCTCGGCGAATGTCACTGTCAATTTCGAAATCGCGCGGACCCATGCCGCGAATCTAAGTTCGACCTACTTGGCCGCTAGGTCCCAGAACTCGACTCGATTTCCGCCGGTCGGAATGGCGAGACGATCCCGTTTCGTATCGAGTCCAATGTCCGCCGGAGTCGGAACGTTTCGCACCACCTTGATGTCCTCTCGTCCTTTGAACTGGTGCACGCTGGAGTCGGCCCAGCTGCTAACCAGAAAGCTGCCGTCGGAGAGAGGTTCGATTCCATCGAACTTTCCTTTTCCAGTTGCGAGAATGATTCTGGTCGAATCGCTGGGATGCAGCGCGTACACCTCGCTGTGGAACGGATCGAACGACACCACGACCCAGCGCTTTCCCTTGGGATCCCACGTAACGCCGTTCGGTCTGCCGAGTACGTTCCCGTGCGCGACGACGGAGATCGAGCGTCCTGGTCCGATGGCGAACACTTTGTCGCCGCCGAGATAGATCACGCCGACCTGGCTCATCATGATGCCCGTGTCGGTGACGTAAATCGTCCCGTCGGGACCAACCGCCACATCGTTGAGCAGTACCGCGCCTTTGGGTCGGAGGTCGATTGTGCCAAGGGGCTGACCGCTATGCCTGTCGAATGCACGGAGGACGTCGATGTCCGCCGTCCAGAGTGTGTCGCCGTGAATCGCAAGTCCTTTGGGCGCGTCGAGTGTGACGCCGTTCTTGCCGCCGACCGCAAACAGCTTCGCTTTACTCAGAGTGTCCGCCGCAATCTGAACGATGTAGCCGTTGTCGTCCTTGTCGGACCCGGGGCCGTTCATCACTGATACGAAATACACGTCCTGGTCAGGCGCGTAACGGACAGACTCGGGACCATAGAATCCTTGAACCACACCGACGCGGTGCGCGGTCGTTGCTACCGAATCGGTCGGATAGTGCCGGGGCTTGGCCGCGATGAATGTGCTGCTCTGCGTCGTACAGGCCGCAAGCTGAGCGCACACCACCGACGCCGCGAAGAGTCTCGGGAGAGCGCGAAGGAATGGGCCGTCGGTCATCGCCCGATATTGTGCGAGGGGCGTGCCGAAGAAGCTTCTTCCTGGCGATATAGTCGGACTTTGCAGTCCCGATCCTAGAGCTTGCACAACCCACCATACGTCTCGGGTCGGCGGTCCCGAAAGAACTGCCAGACGTTCCGCACCTCTCGGATCTTGTCGAGATCCAGATCCGCCACCACCAGCTCGTCCCGGTCACGCGACGCCTCGGCCAGGATTTGCCCGCGCGGATCGCAGAAATAGCTTTGGCCGTAGAATTCGCCAATGTTCCACGGCTTCTCCACGCCAACACGATTGATCGCGCCGACAAAGAAAGCGTTCGCGACCGCGTGCGCCGGCTGCTCGAGCTTCCACAGATACTCCGAAAGTCCTGCCACCGTCGCCGACGGATTGAACACGATCTCCGCGCCGTTCAATCCAAGCTCGCGAGCACCCTCCGGAAAATGACGGTCATAGCAGATGTAGACCCCAATGTCCGCGTACTGCGTCTTGAACACGGGATATCCGAGGTTCCCGGGCTTGAAGTAGAACTTCTCCCAGAATCCCGGCGCTGTGTGCGGAATGTGGGACTTCCTGTATTTGCCGAGGTAACTGCCGTCCGCGTCGATGACGGCGGCGGTGTTGTAGTAGACACCCGTCTCTTCTTCTTCATAGATGGGAACGATGATCGCCATCGAATACTTTTTCGCGACCTCCTGCATCAGCCGCGTCGTCGGGCCATCGGGAATTCTCTCAGTCGCGTCGTACCATCGCGTGTTCTGCTCGGCGCAGAAATACGGTCCGGTGAAGATTTCCTGCATGCAGACGATCTGGACACCCTGCTTCCCTGCTTGATCGAGAAACTTCAGGTGCTTCTCGATGTTAGCCTCGCGGATTTTCTCCAGCGGCTGATCGACGGGGCAGGCATTCGACGCCTGAATCAGACCACACTTTACGACGCGAGACATCCAGCGCTCCTAGAGATTCGAGTTTTGGGTGGTAGCGATGCGACGGCGCATCAGCAGCCAATAAATGACAAAGCTGAGAATGAAAGTCACGAACCACGCATATTCGTAAATACGGTCGAACGAATTCGGATGTGCGGGCCGTCCACCCGGCGTCGATACGGCACGAATGAATCCGGGGACCACAGGAGCAATGGAAAGCACGAGTGCGATGATTGCTTTCGGGTTTACGCCATTACCATAGCTGTAGCGCCCGTGCAGACGAAACAAATCGTGGACGTCCAGCTGTTGACGTCTTACAACCCAGTAATCCGCGATCAGTATTCCGCCGAGTGCTCCCATCAAACTCGAATAGCCAAGGAGCCACGTGAAAATGTAGGCCGCCGCATCGGAGTAAAGCTTCCACGGCATCATGAGTATGCCGAGTACCGCGGTGATGAGACCGCCGGTGACGTAGCTGATTCGGCGCGGGCTCAGGTTCGAGAAGTCATTCGACGGCGAGACAACGTTGGCCGCCATGTTGGTAGTGAGCTGCGCCGCCAACACGATCAGCGCCGCGAAAATAATCACCGGCGCACGACCGATCCTGCCCACGAGAACCACTGGATCCCAGATTGCTTCGCCGAAGATCACTATCGTAGCCGAGGTCACCGCGACCCCAATGAACGCGAACGCCGTCATTGTCGTTGGAAGTCCGAGAGCCTGACCGAGCGCCTGCGACTTCTGATTTTTTGCGTAGCGCGTGAAATCGGGAATGTTGAGACTAAGCGTCGCCCAATAGCCGACGTTCGCGGTGAGTGCCGCGGGGAAAAGTGCCCAGAATGATGAATGGCCTTGTTGAAGCCGCTGCGATTCCGACAGTATGTGCGTCAGACCGCCGCCGTTCCCGATCGCCCACCAGAGAAGCAGCGCACCACCAGCGAGAAGGAGCGGCGCTGACCAGCTCTCCAGAATTTTGATTCCTTCGGTGCCCTTGAGAATTATCGCGACCTGGATTCCCCAGAACACGGCGAACGCGATCGCAGTGCCTCCGGTAACCTGAGCCCACCCTGGCCATGCGGCGCGGAGCAAAGCATCGAGAGCCAGGGCGCCGATCCACGTCTGAATTCCGAACCATCCGCAAGCGACGATTGCCCTGAGCATCGCAGCAACGTTTGCGCCGCGCACACCGAAGCTCGCGCGACAAAGAACCGGGAACGAAATCCCGTACTTCGTGCCAGCGTGGGCGTTGAGGATCATCGGGATCAGCACGATGATGTTGCCGAGGAGAATGGTGACCATGGCTTGCCACCATGTCATGCCCTCCTGCATCAGTCCCGACGCGAGCGTGTAGGTCGTGATGACCACACTCATTCCGATCCAGAGCGCCGCGATGTTGTAGGTGGACCACGTGCGCCGCGCTGGCTCGGTGGGCGAGAGATCGTGGTTCCAGAGCGGACTGTCGCGAATGTCGTCGGGGACACCAACGGGTCCCGGCGTGTAAGTCGCGCCGGCAGCGACTGTGGTCACTAGGCGAGGCCCGCGGTCGTGCGCGGCAGCCACTGCCCGCGACCTTGTGCTCCCACCACTTCGTAGTTGTCGACGATGACTTCGCCGCGCGAAAGCGTAGTTCTCGAGAATCCGGCGAGGTCCCATCCCTCATAAGGCGACCAATCCGCGTTGGTCTCCATCTCCTTGGGATCGACCTTGTGCGTTTTCGCGGGATGAATGATCGCGATATCCGCGTCCGCGCCGACCTGGATCGCGCCCTTTCGCGGATACAGCCCCATGATCTTCGCGGGATTGGTGGAGAGCTT
>DASQPS010000408.1:0-4484 GCA_035643845.1 Gemmatimonadaceae bacterium
TAAGCGCGCGGCGCCGAGAACACAAGCGCGGCCGGAGCACGCTCTCTTACGCCGCTTGCAGGGCGAGTACGCCGTACGGGGTTTCCGCCGGTGCGTCGGAGGAGCTGGGACTTCGGCGACAACGGTCGCTCTGGCGGAGCCGCTAACAACGCTCCCTCGCTCTGCTCGGTCGCGCGTCTCCTTGGTCGCTCCCTTAAGTCGCCTGCGTCCCAACCCCCTCCGACTCCCCAACGCAGTCCAGCTCGTGCTGGTCCTCCAGTGGACGCAACACGCCGCCGCCGCGCATCGCGCGCGTGTTGAGCACGCGGGCGTGCGAGCATCGCGAGCTTGCTGTTTTACGGACGTGCGAATGTTACGGATGTGCGAGTGCTACGAATGTGCGATCGCTGCGATCAGGGGATACACCCGCGGCCGACAGTGCGCGGTTTTTTTTCGCGAAGCAAACGAGTCTGCATTGGGAGAGGCGTGGTATCCTCGCAGGCAACTTGAGGGAGCGACCAAGGAGACCCGCGAGTGAGCAGAGCGAACGAGCGCAGTTAGGGGCTCCGCCAGAGCAACCGTTGTTGCCGAAGAGGCTACCACGCCTCGACCGAGACAGAGATGGATAGCCGAGCACAAAAAAGCCCCGCGGCGGTCGGCCGCGGGGCTTTACTAATCGCTCGGTCGATTAGTGCTTGGTCTTATCGACGTTATTCCCGATGATACCGCCGAGGATCGCTCCCGCAGCACCACCGATGATCGCGCCCTTGACCTTGCTCCTGCTCGTGACCGCGCCAATCACTGCACCCGCGCCGGCGCCGATCGCGGCGTCACGCTTGGTGTGCTTCACAACTACCGGCGCGGGCGCCGGAGCGCTGTAAACCGGAGCCGACGAATACGTGCCGCCCGAGGAGCTGCTTCGACGAACGGTCCGGCGAACCGGCGTACGATAAACTGTGCGTGGCGCTGAAGCAGTGCTCGTCAGAGACTTTGCCGGCGCCGCGGCGACTCCTGTACGCTCTGCAGCACTGATGCTGTCGAGCGGCGTGACCGGACCGCTTGCTGCCGCGGTCGAGAGATCTGAATTGAGTGCACTGTCGGCAGCAGCCTGATTTTTGTCGCCATTCGAGCAAGCAAACGCGAGAGCTGCGGCCGGAAGAATTAGTAACTTTTTGAACATTTAAGCCTCCAGTATTAGTCCGCGCTCTACGCGACGGTCCTACCATAGAGGGCAGGGTCTATGCCAACTGAGGCATCCACTTAGGCCGCCGTAGCGGCTGATAACGCTGCCGCCGGCGCGCTGTCGTCCTCCAGAGAGGGCGGCAGTGTGAGACAAAAAACGCTGCCTTGGCCGGGCGTCGAACGCACGGTCAGCGAGCCATCCAGTAGCTGAGCCAGTCTGCGGGAGATCGGAAGACCGAGGCCAGTTCCGGGCTGCTTCGATTCTGATACCTGTACAAACTCCTCAAAGATCCTGGTGATGTCGTCTTTCGCTATCCCGACGCCTTGATCGATGACCTCTATTTCTACCCCTTTGTTCTCGGTCTGTTTGCATACGACCCGAATAGGCTTGCCGTCGCCGAATTTGATCGCGTTCGACAGGAGATTGAGAAGCACCTGCCGCACCCTCCGAGGGTCGCTTACTACAGTGAACGGTTCTCCGTCTCCGTCGATCTCGAGCGAGAGCGTAGATCCATACTCGTCAGCGAGGGGCCTCACCGTCACGAATAGGTCCTCTATGAGCGACGGGAACATCACCGGCTGCAGCGACAGCTCGATCTTACCCGCTTCGATCTTCGAGAGATCGAGGACGTCATTGACGAGCTCGAGCAGATGACGCGCCGCCTTCAGAGTCCGCTGCAATCCTTCCTTCTGCTTTGCGTTGAGCTGCCCGTAAATGTTGTCCAGCATGAGTGTGCTGTACCCGATGACTGCGTTGATCGGAGTGCGCAGCTCGTGACTCATCGACGCGTAAAACCGGTTCCGTGCTCCCATCGCCTGCTCCAGTGCCACCTGCCGGCGGTGCAGCTCTTCGTTCATCTGCGACAGCTTTGCCGCCGATCGCGCTTCGGCCTCGAGCATGGATGTCCTGTGCTCCAGCTCGAGCTCCCGCTTCTGGCTGTCACGAAGCAGATCTGCCTGCCGCTGTATCTCGCGCTGCTTGAGATAGAGATCGACGAACACCGCAACCTTCGAGCGCAGCACATCGGGATTGAAGGGCTTGAACACGTAGTCCACGGCGCCCATCGAATAGCCCTTGTACACGTACGCGTCTTCCTTGTTGATCGCGCTCAAAAAGATTATCGGAATCGTGCGGGACTTCTCGCGCGACTTTATGATCTCCGCGACTTCGAAGCCGTTCATGACCGGCATCTGAACGTCAAGCAGAATCACAGCGAACTCGGTGGCGAGAACCTGCTTCAACGCCTCAGGCCCCGACGTGGCCCGAACGAGGTTCTGTCCGAGCGATTCCAGGATCGCCTCCAACGCCAGGAGATTCTCCGCACGGTCATCGACGAGGAGAATGTTGACGCGCTCGTCGCTCATACACCCACCTTCCTCGCGGACTTCTTCCCTTCACCACTGAGCTGGATCAGTCTGGGCGCCAGCTCGTTCAGCGGAATTACCTCCGCGCTCGGCACCGCTCTGATCGCTGCTTCCGGCATAATCGGAATCTCAGCGGTTCGCGGGTCCTGGACCAGTGCCTTGCCGCCGATCGCTGCAATGTGTGCGAGGCCCCTCGATCCATCCTCGTTCGCTCCCGTCAGAACGATGCCAATCACCCGCGATCTATAAGTGTCAGCGGCGGAAGTGAACATCACGTCAATAGATGGTCGGCTGAATCGCACGGGCTCTTCGATTGTGAGCGAGAAGTAGCCGTCCTCGATGAGCACGTGATAATTCGCCGGGGCAACATGTACAGTACCCGGCGTAAGTGGTGACTTGTCCTCGATCTCACAGACTGCCAGATCTGTCGCGTCCTGAAGAAGCTCGGTGAGCAGCCGCTCCGAGTCCTGACCACGATGCTGCACTATTGCGAGGGGCACGTTGAAATCTGCTGGCAGCGCGCCGAGGAGTTTGCTGAGCGCCGCGAGGCCACCCCATGACGTGCCGACCGTCGCCACCGCGTATCCCATCTATCTCACCTTCCGAAAGATTTTCTCGGGGGGCGAGATCTGCTGGTAGCAGTCTTCGTGCGGCATGAATCGGAGCGTTTCCTTGCTGCCGAGTATCAGAACGCCGAACATTGCGAGGCTGTCGTAAAAAAGTCCGTGCACCTTCGACTGCAGCGATTTGTCGAAGTAGATGAGCACGTTCCGACAGAGGATGACGTTGAACTCGCTGAACGAGCGGTCGGTCACGAGATTGTGCTGGGAGAAAACGACGTTCTTGGTGAGAGACTGGTCGAACAGCGCACCGCCATACTTCGCTGTGTAATACTCCGAGAAGGATCTCTTGCCTCCCGCCCGGATGTAGTTGTCGGTGTACTCCTGCATCCTTTCCAGTGGGAAGATTCCGGCCTTTGCTCGCTGCAGCACCACTTCGTTGATGTCCGTCGCGTAGATTCGCGCCCGGTCGTAGAGGCCCTCCTCGCGGAGGAGGATGGACATCGAGTAGACCTCTTCACCTGTCGAGCACCCCGCGTGCCAAATGCGGATGAAGGGATAGGTTCGCAACAACGGAATGACGTCCTGGCGGAACGTCTGATAGAATCCCGGATCGCGAAACATCGCCGTCACGTTGATGGAGAGATCAAGCAGCAGCTTCTCCATCATCTCCGGCTCGTGCAGTACCCGCTCCTGCAACGCGCTCACCGACGAAAGGCCTTCTTCCTCAATGCGCTTCCATAGCCGCCGGCGAATCGACGCGTACGCGTACGAGCGGAAATCGAATCCGTAATGACGGAATATCCCCTCGAGCAGAAGCTCGATCTCGATTCGCTCGAGATCGGGCTTGAACGCCTGCCGTTCAGGTTCCGGCCCTGCGGCCAGCACCTCGTCGCCTAGCGGTAAAGCCACACGCGTAGCAGCGAGAGGAGCTGTTCGGTATCAACGGGCTTCGTTATGTAATCCGAGGCGCCCGCCGCGATGCATTTCTCACGATCGCCCTTCATCGCCTTGGCGGTGAGCGCAATGATTGGCAGAGTCCTGAACTGGTCCATCGCGCGGATGGTTTTCGTGGTCTCGTAGCCGTCCATCTCAGGCATCATCACGTCCATCAGTACCGCGTCGACGTTTGGATCTTTACGCAGCTGCTCCAATGCCTGCTTCCCGTTCTCCGCGAACCGAACGGTCATGCCGTGGTCCTCGAGCATGCTCGTCAGCGAGAAGATGTTGCGGACATCGTCATCCACCACGAGCACCGACTTGCCTGCTACGACGGAATCGGCATCGTGCAAGTGCTCCAGCATCTTTCGCTTCTGCTCGGGCAGCTTGGCCTCGACGCGGTGCAGGAAAAGCGCGGTTTCGTCGAGCAGACGCTCGGGCGACTTCACATCCTTGAGG
>DASQPS010000409.1:0-5316 GCA_035643845.1 Gemmatimonadaceae bacterium
ACGGAGATAAAACCGCGGCGCGCTCCGGCCGCGAGACAGAATAGTGTCGGCTTGGGCAAGCAGGGATTGTCGCCCCGCGGCGACGTTCACTGGAACTTCATCGCCCCCGAGCTGCTGAAGGCGGCGGCGAGGCGCGATGAGGGCGAATTCGCGGAGATGGGTCCGTTCGTCGCGGTAACGACGCCGCACACCGGGCGGTCGCCGAATGACAAGTTCGTGGTGAGGGAGCCAGCTTCCGAGAAAGACGTCGACTGGGGGAAGGTCAATCAACCTATTGCACCCGCGAAATATCAGACGCTGTTGAAGGATCTGCGCAGTTATCTCAACGACTCGCCTGAGCTATTCGTCGAGGACCTTTACTGCGGAGCGGACGCCGACTACCGGCTGTCGGTGCGCTATGTCTCGCCGAATGCGTGGCACATGGCATTCGTCCGGAACATGTTCATTCGCCCCGACCACGATGAGCTCACGGCGTTCGACCCAAACTTCACCGTATTGCACGCGCCAGAGTTCGAAGCCGATCCGGAGAGGCACGGCACCCGCAGCAGCACGTGCATAGTTCTCAATCTCGACGAGCGCACGATTCTCATCGGCGGCACTCGCTACGCTGGTGAGTTGAAGAAGGCGATGTTCACGGTGATGAACTACCTCCTGCCAAAGCAAGGCGTGCTCTCGATGCACTGTTCCGCCAATGTCGGCAAGGCCGGTGACACGGCCCTTTTCTTCGGATTGTCAGGCACCGGCAAGACAACGCTCTCGGCTGATCCGAATCGGGGACTCATAGGTGATGACGAGCACGGCTGGTCGGAGCACGGAATCTTCAATTTCGAGGGCGGATGCTACGCGAAGGTCATCAACCTCTCCGCCGAGAGCGAGCCCGACATATATCGGACGACGCAAATGTTCGGTACGGTGCTGGAGAATGTGGTGCTCGATCCCGTCTCGAAGAAAGTGAAGTTTGCCGATCAGTCGATCACCGAGAACACGCGTGCATCCTATCCGCTGCACTACATCCGGAATTACGTCGAGGGCGGACGCGGCGGACATCCTCGAAACGTCATCTTTCTCACTGCGGATGCGTTCGGAGTACTTCCGCCCATTGCGAAGCTCACCGCCGAGCAAGCGATGTACTACTTCCTCTCGGGCTACACCGCAAAGGTGGCTGGCACAGAGCGCGGAGTGCTCGAGCCGCAGCCGACCTTCAGCGCGTGCTTCGGCGCAGCGTTTCTCGTTTGGCATCCGACCAAGTACGCAAAGATGCTCGGCAAGCTGCTGCACGAGCATGGCTCGAACGTGTGGCTGATCAACACCGGTTGGAGCGGCGGACCGTACGGGATCGGCAAGCGAATGAAGCTCGCGCACACACGGGCGATGGTGCAGGCACTCCTCGCCGGCAAGCTCGACAGAGTCGCGACGGCAAAGGATCCGTTTTTTGGGATCGAAATTCCGACCGAAGTGGAAGGCGTGCCGTCGAAGGTTCTCAACGCGCGCGCGACGTGGCCCGACCCGGCGGCATACGACGCTCAGGCAAAAAAGCTCGCCAAGATGTTCCGCGATAATTTCGAGAAGTTCGGCAACGTCGATACCGCGACGAAGAACGCCGGACCGAAGGGATAACTTCTCAGCGGAGGGGCCGTGCACTTTGAAATCCTGCGCGACCCCGTCTGGAACAACATTCGTGTCGACGAGCTCACCCTCGATCTCGTCGACACCGACGTCTTTCAACGACTTCGGTACGTCAGGCAGCTTGGTTGGACGTACCTCGTCTATCCGGGCGCGACGCACACGCGCTTCGAGCACGCCCTTGGCACGCACCATCTCTCGCGGCGAACACTTGCTCTGCTTTGCGAGGCGGAAGACGCCGCATCGATCAGTGACGAAGAACAGGCAATCGTTCGCTCCGCCGCGCTTCTCCACGATGTAGGCCATTACCCATTCTCCCACGCGCTGGAAGAGATCGGCGCATTGCACCACGAAGACGTCGCACGCCCTCTGATAACGGCGGGCGCCGTCGCCGAGCTGTTGAAATCGCGTCTCGGCGACGATGCGCCCGCTCGCGTGTTCGATTTGATTCGGGGCCAGAGCAGGAGTGAGCTCCAGGGATTGATTTCGGGTTCGCTCGACCTCGACAAGGTCGAGTATCTGAAGCGCGACGCGTTCATGTGCGGTGTGCCGTACGGAGAGATCGACGTCGATCGATTGACGAATGCGATGGTCCTGGTCCAAGATCCAGCGACAGGGCGACTCGCCCTCGGGGTGCAGGAAAAGGCGCTCTCCGCGCTCGAGTCGCTTCTCTTCGCGAAATACCAGATGTACCGCAACGTCTATTGGCACCACGCGGTACGAAGTGCGACGGCGATGTACAAGCGCCTCGTGGAAGACGCGATCCAGGCCGGCGTTGTCGACAACGCGTCGCTCGCGCGATACACGGACGAAGGATTGATGCATCGCCTCGAGAGCGCATGGCCGACGCAATTGCTCATCGCCCTCAAGGAGCGAAAACTCTACAAGCGGGCCGCCGAATGGCCCGCCGCGGAGCTCGACACCGATGCAATCGAATGGATCGCGACAGAGCGCAACCGCGTCACAGAAACCGAAAACGCGCTCGCAAAGCAGTTCGGATTAGTGCCCGGCGAGCTCCTTCTCGATTACCCCACGAAGACGCAGATGCTGGGGCTCGACATCCCCGTGCTTCGGCGGAGCGGAAAAGTGGAACGACTTACCGGCGAAGGGTGGATCGGAACGATCAATTTACCGTCCCTGTCGGAGGAACTTTACAAGAGCGCGAGATGGTTGAGAGTTTTTACGGCTCGGCGGGTCGAGCTTGATAAAGGCGCGTTGCTTCGGGCGCTCATGGTCTGATCTCGGTCAGGTTTGCTGCCAGCCTAAGCTGCCAGCTTAAGCTGCCAGCTACCAGCCCGGAGCTACCAGCGGCCAGCTGCAAACAAGGAGACTTGTCGGCTTGGCGTTCGGGGTTTTTCGAATCTTGGGATCCACGGGGTGCAAAGGTTCGCGTTCTTCCGCACTTCGAACGCGAATACGAAAAGTCAAATGTGCCCGCAGCTGGCCGCTGGGAGCTTCACGCTGGTAGCTCGCAGCTTAAGCTGGAAGCAAAGCTGACCCCAGGTTGCCGCGAGCGCCGCCGGGCTCCCTTTCTTCCCCGCGGAACGCAACCGATCCGCGCGCACTATAAGACTGATGCGCGTTTCTCATTTCGCCGCTTCACTAATGATGGTAGCGGCAAGCTGCACCATGCCGCTCGGCCAGCCCGCTTCGAACGCTTCCTCGGCGTATCCCTCAGCCGACGCATTTGAAGCGACCGAATCGCGAATCTTCGATCTGATCAACGCGCAGCGGCAAGGGGCAGGGCTGGCGCCGCTCGTCTACAACGCGCAGCTCGATCGAATGGCGAAGATCCAATCGGTTCAGATGGCCGAGTTCCAGAAAATGGCCCACGTTCTTCCCGGGGCAGAATTGCCGACGCTGACCGACCGCGCTCAGCGAGTTGGGTACGCGTACGGGAGGATCGCGGAGAACGTCGCCCTCGGTTACCCGACCGCCGAGTCGGTGGTCGATGGGTGGATGGCATCGAAAGGGCACCGCGCGAACATCCTCAATCGGGAGGTTGTGGAGACGGGCATTGGTATCGCGCGTTCAAAAGCTGGCGGTCTTTATTATTGCCAGGTTTTCGGCCGTCGATTGACGGCGCTGTAGCGATCTCTGTGCAACGGACACCCCGAAAGAAGCCCGTTTCCACAGTGTAAGTCATTGTTGAGCAAAGACTTATAAATCTTCTGCGGATGAGGTCGCAAATTGTGACCTTTGTCCTCGATCGACAGTCCTTCGGGCATGAGCCGACTCACGTTCGCAGCGTCGCTGCTGGTCGCAATTCTGTGCTCAACCCTCGCACAGCAGTCATTGGCCTCGCTCACGTCATCGGACACTGGTCCGTCGACGGAAGCGATCTTTGAGACGAAGGATGCCGCTGCTCTGACCGTCGGTCTTTCGCCCCTCTCCAAGAGTACGGTCGGCAAGAACGAACGCGAGATCAGGATTTGGTATTCGACCTTCGGCAACCCCCAGTATCTGGTGATCATCCATCAGAAGGGATCGGCCACCAGTGGCCGTCTTCTGCTGTGGTGGGACCAGTACTACGAAACGTCGCCGGACGCCGCCGACAAACGCGTCGACAACTTCGTCCGCGCCGGCTACGACTGCGGTCCTGTTTCAAAGCGCGATTCTCACTTCGGCGAGGATCGCTGGGTGAGCTCGGTGTGCGAGGCGAATCTAAAAGGATCGCCCGACTGGAAAGCCATACTTTCTGAAGCTGAGGCTCATGCTCTTCCGCAGAGCACGGCCGCCAAGCCCGAGGATCAGAGCGACGACCAAAGCTGGGGAATCACCGTCGAGCGCAAATCCGGCTCGAGCTACGGTGTCTCGCACTACCGCACGGCGCTCAGCTTCGCCGCTCCCGAGCCCGGCCGCGGACCAAAGATCGAGGATATGATCAACGCGCTCGCCGCAACAGCGAAGCGCCAGCCGACCCTCGCGCAGCACTAGCGTTCGGCGCTGCGCTAATCGCGCAGCTGTTCCAACCTCTTGTAAAGCTCCAAAGCCTGCGGATTCGCGAGCGCTTCAGTGTTCTTCACCTGACGCCCGTGGATCACCTCTCTCACCGCCAACTCGCTGATCTTGCCGCTGATCGTTCGGGGAATGTCTTCGACCTGGATGATCTTCTTCGGCACGTGCAGCGGAGTCGTGTTTTCGCGCAGCCGCGAGACAATCTTTTCGCTGAGCGCTTCGTCCAGTGTAATCCCCGGCTGAAGCCTGACGAAAAGCACTATCCTGACGTCGCCCGGCGATCCTCCGTCGATCTCCTGTCCCACTGCAACGCTCTCTAAAACCTCGGGCAGCTGTTCAACTTGCCTATAGATCTCCGCGGTGCCGATCCGTACTCCACCGGGATTCAGCGTCGCGTCACTGCGGCCATAAATGATGTATCCGCGATTCCTGGTGATCTCTGCCCAGTCTCCGTGACGCCACACGCCCGGGAAGTAATCGAAGTACGCCGCTTTGTATTTTGATCCGTCTGGATCGTCCCAGAATCCGATCGGCATACTCGGAAATGGTCGAGTGCATACGAGCTCCCCGGGAATTAACCTCACCGGCCTGCCTCGATCGTCGAAAACATCGACTGCCATGCCCAGCCCCGGCGTCTGGATCTCGCCGCGGTACACTGGCAGAATCGGGTTCCCAAGTACGAAGCACGAGATGATGTCACTCCCGCCACTGATGCTGGCCAGGTGCACGTCTGTC
>DASQPS010000410.1:0-3139 GCA_035643845.1 Gemmatimonadaceae bacterium
GACGGGGACGCTCCGCGGTAAGATCGGAAGCGTCGCGTTCAGCCGCTCCGTCACGCTCGCTCCGAACGACACCCAGCTGGTAAGGTTCACTCCCGAGAGCTTCCCCCAACTTCGGTTCTCGAATCCCCGACTCTGGTGGCCGGCGCAGCTCCTCGGCGGAAAACCGCCGGCGCTCTACGACATGACGCTCGAGTTCACCACCAACGGACGCGTGTCCGATCGGCAGCAGCTCCGCTTTGGAATTCGACAGGTAACGTCCGAGTCCACTCCCAAAGGTGGGCGTCTCTTTCGCATCAATGGGCGACGCATCCTCATTCGCGGCGGTGGCTGGGCGCCCGACATGTTCTTCCGTCCGCAACCAGAGCGGCAGGACGCGCAGCTTCGTTACGCGCTCGACATGCATCTCAACACGCTGCGCCTCGAGGGCAACTACGAGAACGACCGGTTCTTCCACCAGGCCGACAGTCTCGGCCTGTTCGTGATGACGGGTTGGGTTTGCTGCGATGCGTGGGAGGAATGGTCCAAGTGGGGCCCGGAGCAGTATTCGGTCTCAGCAGCCTCGCTTCGCGATCAGATCCGCCGTTTGCGCGGACATCCGAGCGTGCTCGTCTGGTTAAATGGCAGCGACAATCCTCCGCCCGCGAATGTCGAGCAGACTTATCTGGCGGTCGAGCAGGCTGAAGCATGGCCCAATCCAACGATCTCTTCCGCGAGCGCGAAGCCTACGACCGTGACGGGCGCGAGCGGCGTCAAGATGACGGGGCCGTACGATTGGGTTCCACCGTCGTACTGGATGCAGGACAGCACACACGG
The DNA here is from genome assembly GCA_035643845.1 of Gemmatimonadaceae bacterium. Classification (GTDB taxonomy): domain Bacteria; phylum Gemmatimonadota; class Gemmatimonadetes; order Gemmatimonadales; family Gemmatimonadaceae; genus UBA4720. Next base: position 814 of record DASQPS010000410.1, read on the forward strand.
CGGCGCGTGGGCGTACAATACCGAGACGAGTCCGGGCGCCGCGGTGCCTCCAATCGAGAGCATTCGACGCATGGTTCCGGCGCAGGACATCAAGTGGCCGCTCGACTCGGTGTGGCTGTACCACGCGGCCGGCGGCCAATTCACCCATCTACTCGACAAGTTCGACACTGCGCTAATCACTCGATACGGTCCGCCGGCCAGCGCGACTGACTACACCTTCGTGTCGCAGCTCATGACGTATGAGGGCGAGCGCGCAATGTTCGAGGCATATCGGCGCAACGAGTACGTCTCGACGGGCGTGATTCAGTGGATGTTCAACAACGCCTGGCCGTCGATCTATTGGCACCTGTTCGATTGGTACCTTCGGCCGGCGGGCGGATACTTCGGCACGAAGAAGGCAAACGAGCCAGTCCACGTTCTTTACTCCTACGACGACCATTCGATTGCGATAGTGAACAGCAGCCCGTCGCCCGCACCGATTCGCGGAGCGCGACTTCGCACGCGGATTTTCGCCGTAGATGGATCGCAGAAATTCTCGCAGGACACCGTGCTCGACGTCCCGGCCGACAGCAGCATGCGCGTGTTCTATCTGCCCATGCCGGCCGGCGTGGTCGGAGCGTACTTCGTGGATCTGCGCTTGAGCGGCGCGGATGGGAAACCCATCAGCAGCAATTTCTATTGGCTGTCCACCAAACCCGATGTGCTGGCGGATACCTCCACGTGGTACATGACTCCGGTGAAATCATACGCCGATTACACCGCACTCAGGAACATGCCCGCAGCGACCGTCACCATTACACCGCGGTTTACGAGCAGCGGTGGAACTGGCACGGCCCGCGTTACGCTCCGCAATACAAGCAGCGCCATTGCGTTTTTCCTGCGCGCACAAGTCGTCGGTCGCGGCGGCGAGGAAGCGTTGCCAGTGCTGTGGGACGACAATTACATCTCGCTCCTTCCGGGAGAATCGCGAACAATCACCGCGACGTACCGACTCAGCGACCTTGGCGGTGTGCCGCCGAGCGTCGTTGTGAGCGGCTGGAATTTTCACAGGCCGATGGGTCCCTGAGCTGTGGAGTGTGGAGCTCGAGTTTCGTAGACTGACGGACGCAGATCTTCCGATGCTCGTCGAGTGGCTGGCGCGTCCGCGCACAACCGCTTGACTGGATTCCGCGAAATCGCCATCCTCTTGATGGCGATCATCCGCGCCTAACCTCCGAGATTCCGCCCCAGCCGGAATCCAATGCGAGGCAAAGGGGGGAATACTCCCGGATCGAAATCGTTTTTCCTTTGCGTCACCATGGTTCGCTGCTGGGGAGAGGCCCGTGGTGCATCCAAAGGAGAATGACGATGCCTCGCAACAAGGATCTCAAGCGCCTCGTGCGCGCGCGCATGAAGAAGACGGGTGAAGCGTACACTGCCGCCCGGGCGCGAATAATCGCAAAACCCACTCAGAACTACGCCGAGCTCGCCGGAATGAGCGACGCCGTTATCAAAGATAAAACCGGCTGCACCTGGGATCGCTGGGTGAGCACCCTTGATCGACTCGGTGCCGCGGAAATGCCGCACCGTGACATCGCTCGGCTCGTACAGGAGAAGTTCAAGACCGGCGATTGGTGGTCGCAGACCGTGACGGTTGGTTACGAGAGAATCAAAGGGCTTCGTGCGCGCGGTCAGCGACGCGACGGCACTTACGAGCTGAGTAAATCGCGCACGTTCGACGTCCCGGTGAAAACCCTCTTCGATGCGTGGGCGAACCCGACCGCGCGCAAGCGGTGGCTCGATGGCGCGCAGGTCAGGGTGCGAACCGCTACGCCGCCCAAGTCGATGCGTCTGGATTGGACGGACGGCAGCATCATCGCGATTGGGTTCATGCCGAAGGGAAAATCGAAGAGCGCCGTTGCGGTGCAACACACGAAGCTCCGCGAGAAGGAGACGGTGAATCGTCTCAAGGAATTCTGGTCGGAGCGACTGGACGCGCTGGGAGAAAGTCTCGTTGACGGCTGACGCGCGCGTAGCTGTGGACCGGCGGCCGTGGGCGGTGGCGGCGATTGTCGCCGCCGTCGCCTACGTCGTCACCGGACTGGTGCTCGCTTTTCTGGCCGCACACGCGACGTCCCACCAAATGCGAACCATCTGGCGACTGCTCGCCTGGGTGGTGAGTGCGGTCATATTCGCAGTGCACATCCGGTACGAGTTTTTTCGAGTCCGTGATTCCCGCCTTGATACCGCGATCCGCGTCGCGATCGCAGTCGCTCTCGGCGCGTTCGGGCTCGCGGCGGCGGCGAACATCCATGCCTACGCCGTGGGCTCGACCCACCGAGTGGCG
>DASQPS010000411.1:0-12321 GCA_035643845.1 Gemmatimonadaceae bacterium
CCCGTCGCATTTCACCCATAACAGTTATGGGATCGCATACCCGAACGCGCATCCGTATGAGACGCTGAATCACGCGTTCAAGGATATGATCGCCCGCTCTGCCCCCTTCGAAAACGCGGCGAAGATCATTCCGTGGTATCAGGACTTCACGCTCGGCCCGCCTCACTATCGCGCGCCGCAGATTCGCGCTCAGGAAAAGGCAGGATACGACAACGGGTTCCAGAGCTGGATCCTCTGGAACCCGAAGAGCAACTATACTCTCGCGGCCCTCGAGCCGCAGAAGTAGCGCTGCTTAGCTGCTGCCGTTGCGGCGAGCTTCCATGCGTGCCTTCATGTCAGCCAGGTTCTTGTCGAAAGTGGTCTGCTGATCGGCGGTGAGAACCGCGCGAATTTCGGCGGCCTGCTTCGTCTGAAGATCCATCATCTTGGTGCGGGTAGCCTCGTCGGGCGGTCCGCCTACTGCCTGCGCCGCTTTCCGAAGCTCCATCTGCTGAGGAACGTATTTGTCGCGGATCGTTTTGATCTGCGCCTTCTGCGCGTCTGAAAGATTGATGTCCTTCAGAAGCATTCCACCCATGCCACCCTGGCGTCCGCCGCCCTGGCCCGGAGGTGCTTGTTCCTGTGCCGCTGCGACTGTTGTTGCGCCAACGCAAAGGGCAACAGCCAGCGTAGCGATGCGAATTGCCTTCATCCTACTCTCCTGGAGAATACGTGTCGGGCGCCTGACTGACGCCGCGGATGTTATACGCCACAAAGGGCAAAATGGTTGGCGCCTCCGGAACGCTGGCAGAAGCGAATCAATACCGGCGGGAAGACCACCTGATTTCACCAGCCAAGACCTTTGAAGTCAATGACTTAGGGCATGCCCTAGCGCCCGCCCGAAAACGTGCTATTCTTCCGCCCTGCCGGAGGCACATGAGCCCGCCGGCTTTTGAAGGCCTGCTCCCTCCACGTGTCGAGCGCCGCTTGTGACTGCACCCGGGACTGCCGCCGAACTTCTCCCCTCGATAACGACGCCACCCTCCGAGCAACTCACTTTTCCGGTGAGCTGGCTCTTCGACCACGCCGCCGCTCCCATTAAATATCGGTCCCTCGCGGAGATAGCTCGGCCGAGCGGAGCGGTATCCCACGACATCGACTGGCTCCCGTACTCGCACCGGCCGGCGATCAAGCTCGCCGTCGTCCAGACGCGCGACGGAATGTGGAACAACTCGATTCTTTCGCTGCCGGGCAAACACAGCAATGATTTCACGAACATAGGCACGATCCCGGCTGTGCGACGACTGCTGGAGTATGGTTGGAGTCCCGACTCGCCGCCGCTCGTTCTCGCACGACGCCTCTTGTTCCGGCTGCTCGCTGAAGATAATGACCCGGCGTTTGCGTTCGAGCTTGGCACCAAGGCGCGAGACGACGATATGGTTCGTCGCAGTCGCGGTATTTTTCGCGAGGCCGCCGCTGCTACGCTTGCGCAATGCGGCTACGAAAACGATCCAAGACTTCGAGGGGCCGCGCGCCGAATCCTCGAGCGCACAGTCGCGTATCTCAATTCTCCGCTCGGCGAGAAGCCGTGGATGCGCGTGGGCAACACACACGTCCTCGCTCCCGAATCGGCTCCGCCTTCCATCTACACCCTCACAATGCTCGCGTACATGCCGATCTTTCGGCACGAGCACTTTACAGCGGTCGAGCGCATCTACGATTGGATCACGCAACCGCTACCGAGACAGGATACAGTGCAGTTGTTCGGGAAGAAAATGGTACCGCAGCCACATCTGATCATGGGCGATGTCTTGCCTCATCGCAACGCAGTGGAGGCCGACGTTCCTTTCGCACTGCTATGGCTCGAGACGATGGCGCGCCTGAATTTTCTCCGGCGCAATGAAGGCTGGTTGAAGCTTTACGACAGGTTCGTCGACGATCGAGACCGGCTCGGCGTTTGGCACCCGCACAAAGGGACGGATCGACCCACACCGCTCAATGCCTGGGCGTGGCCCACTTTTCCGCTCGACGATGGTACAGGTCCCGAGTCCAAGTGGACCGACGTGACATTTCGAATAGGGCTAATCGCAAAACTGCTCGGCAGAGAAATTGAATTGATCTGATCGAATGAGCAGATGGCCTCGCCGCGGCACATTGAGTCCCGGCGAAATGTTTCCCGCAAATGATCCAGCCTATCGCGTGACTTATCCGCGACTGCGCTCGGGACTGAAAGTGCGCGTGGTTGAGCGCGGCGATCCACGATCCCCACCTGTGCTCTTCATCCACGGCTGGGGCTGCACCGTGTACGTCTTTCATCGCAACATGCCCGCGATCGCCGAGGCTGGGTATCGCGCAATCGCGGTCGATCTCAAAGGTCACGGTCTATCGGACAAACCAATCGCGCGCGATGAGTTTTCCATTGAGTCGCTTGTCGATCACATGCGCGACATCATGGATGCTTTGGAGCTCGAGCGAACCGCTGTGGTGGGTCACTCCATGGGCGGGTCGCTTGCCTACCATTTCGCTGCGCGCTACACGAGTCGTGTGCAATGCCTGGGACTTCTGTCTCCCGTCGGAATGAAGGGAGTTTCTCTGATGTGGCTATACCGCGCTCTCACGCCACGATTTCTCGACCCGCTATTCCAGCGTATACAATCACCGTTGTTGATTCAGATCGCTTTAAAGCGAGTCTATGGCCGTCGCGGACATTTCACCAAACGCGACGTCCAAGAGTTTTTCGCGCCGTCGCAATTTCCTGAGTATGCACTGGCGATGCGCGAGCTCCTCCACGCGTACGACTGGAATACCGCTGAAACGCGGGAGCTTGAGTCGCTTGACGTTCCCGCCGTCGGACTATGGGGTACGATCGATCACCTGATGCCCGCTGAGGGAATGGGGGCTTTCGTGTCTTTGCTACCTCGCATTGTTCTCAGCGCAATTCCTGATGCCGGGCATGCCATCACTATGGAAACGCCCGCTGAAGTCAACGCAGGCTTGCTCTCGCTCTTACGAACGAATGTGTCGGCGGCTTCCGCGCAGTGACATGTCGTCCCGAGAGTGGTGTACACGGGCGTATATTACGCGTAAATGATTGAGGACAAGACCAGCGCGGGGTTCTCGTTTGCCGATCTCAATCTCGCGCCCGAAGTGTTGCAGGCTGTAACCGACGCTGGATATACGCATCCTACACCCATTCAGCAGCAAGCAATTCCGTTGGCGCTTGCCGGGCGCGACCTGATCGGCCTCGCACACACCGGCACCGGAAAAACGGCGGGGTTTACTCTGCCGATCATCCACAATCTGATCAGTGACCCTATCACCGACGCCCACGGCCGCCCGCTTCACCGCGTCCGCGTTCTCATCCTGACGCCTACGCGGGAGCTCGCCGCTCAAGTAGAGGAAAGCTTCAGAAAATATGGGAAGCACACTGCGTTGCGCGTCGTACCGATTTTCGGAGGCGTGGGGATAGAGCCGCAATCGAAGGCGCTAAGAAGCGGGGTCGATGTCGTTGTCGCCACGCCGGGTCGGCTTCTGGATCACATGGAGCGGCAAAACGTCGTATTCGACGATCTCGAAGTCCTCGTTCTCGACGAGGCGGATCGAATGCTCGATATGGGATTTGCTCCGCAGCTCAATCGAATCGTCAATGAGATTCCACCGTATCGCCAGACTCTGCTTTTCAGCGCGACGATGCCGCCGGAAGTCGAAGCGCTTGCACGGAAATACCTTCGCAAGCCCGTAGTAGTTCAGGTTGGCCGTCGATCGGAGGCAGTCGGCACCGTCACCCACGCCGTGTATCCAGTTCCACGTGCGCGCAAGAACACCCTTCTCGTCGAGCTCCTGAAGGAATCGGCAATGGATTCGGTGCTTATTTTCACGCGCACAAAGCATGGCGCCGATCGGGTAGTCCGCCACCTCGAGGATCATGGGATCGCCGCGACGGCCATGCACGCCGACAAGTCTCAGGGCGAGCGTACGAGAGCCCTGGACGATTTCAAATCGGGAAAGATTCGCGTGCTAGTCGCAACCGACATCGCGCAGCGGGGACTCGACGTGTCAGGAATAACGCACGTCATCAACTACGACGTGCCGCAACAGCCTGAAGACTACGTGCATCGAATCGGAAGAACGGGTCGCGCGGCGGCGACCGGAGATGCCTATACGTTCATGTCGACCGATGAGATCGCAATGGTGAGAACCATTGAGCGCACCATTGGGCAGCGCATACCGAGGATATCTGTTCCTGGTTACGATTTCGGCACTACGGCCGAGAGCGCCACAAGCGCTGCGGGAGAAAGTGCCACGGATGGGAATGTCGCGCCGCCACCTTCCGAGATCAGTGTCTCACCCGACCAAGCCTCGACACAACCACGGTATCGACGGCCCCGTTCCGTCGCACGACGACGCTGAGGTTTGCTGCGCCGTATCCCACCCCGGTTGCCGAGTAAGTCATGGAAGCCCTGGTTGTCGATAGACGTACGTCGTGCTCGATACCGACCTCCCCTCTTCGCAAGGTGTCGCGGTCCGAGATAACGTAAATCGCCCGTCGAGTCGTATCGATCGCTACCGTGGTCTGGTCCGCCCTGCCAATCGCAATGTGTCGAGCAGCGCCAAAAAGCGCTTCGATCTCGACTACGGCTCCGCGGACGCGAATCTGGTCCACAAAACTTGCGGCCCGCGGAATGGCTATGGCCGAGAGTATGCCGAGTACGCAGAGCGTGACCGACAGCTCGATCAGGGTATAGGCAGATCGCATGATCCTTCCGCTGAATTGTCTGGTTGGATAGCATATGACTGAGACGCCATCACCCATCATACCGAAATGGTCGGACGTACCCATTCCGTCCCAAGGAAAATGAAAGGCTCTTTAGTGTCGAGCGTCGCCGTGAGCGCGCTCATCATTGCCTGCTCCGCGCCCCCGCCGCCTGCTCCCGCTCCCAGCCCGCAGCCGGCTACGACCGCGGGATTTCATATGGACACAACGCTTACCGCCGACCGCATTCCTCCCTTCCAGGCGGGACCGCTGATCGTCTGGGGTCCTGAGCCTGCTGGCGTTGCCCACGCCGAAAGAGTTCGCACCTATGATCTGCAGCATCAGTCGACGACCGTGCGCTTCGACTGGTCGAGACACGCGGTAGTAGGGGCGACTACTCTGAGCATAGCCGGATTGCGTGGAGCGTCGCCGCTTTCGAACGTCGCGATCGACGCAGGAGATATGACTATCAAGCGCGTCACTTCCAACGGCCGGGCTCTGAAATACGATTACGACGGCCACACGCTCGCCGTGCATCTGCCGCGTCCGCTGCGCGCGGCCTCGAAGACATCAATAACCATCGACTATGATGGAGCCAACCGGACAAAGGGCGCTTACTTCCGGCCAGCGCGCCACATCGTTTGGACGCAAGGCGAGACCGAAGATAACCGCTACTGGGTCCCGACTTACGATTTCCCGAACGACAAAACTACGTGGGAGTTCTATATCTGGACCGCGAAGGGTGAGCGCGCGTTGTCAAACGGCCGCCTCGCAGGCTCGCGTACGGTCGGCGATAGCATCGAGTGGCATTGGGTTCTCGATAAGCCGGCATCGACGTATCTGATGACGACGGTCATCGGCAACTACACGGTCCTCCAAGACAAACCGTGGCGAAGCGCAACGATTGGATACTGGACATATCCGGATTCAGTTGACGCTGCGTGGCGTGGCTTCGGAAAGACTCCTGCGGCCGTTGATGTCTTCTCGCGTAAAACCGGTGTCGCGTATCCGTGGAACAAGTACGACCAGATCGTCATTCCCGAATTTCAGTATGGCGGAATGGAGAATGTTACGGCGACGTCGCAGAACGACACCGAGATATTGCTGCCGGCTTGGGCCGTGCCGGAAATAACTGCGGACGATCTCATGTCCCACGAGCTCGGCCACCAATGGTTTGGCGATCTTCTGACGACCAGGCGTTGGGCCGACGTGTGGCTGAACGAAGGATTTGCGACCTTCATGGAGCAGATCTTCCGTGAGGAAGACAAGGGAATAGACGAAGGTGCAATCGATCGTCTCAGCACGCACGAACAAACAATCGAGGCGGACCGCCGCGCTCGGCGCCCAATCGTGTACGGCAAATGGGTGAACGATCCAATCGAGGTTTTCTTCAGCGGCCACATCTATCCCAAGGGCGCAACGATTCTCCAGATGCTTCGCCACCAGCTCGGCGATGCCGCGTTCTGGAAAGCGATGAATCACTATGCGACTTCGCACGCCTACGGGAACGTGGTCACGGCGGATTTGGAGAAAGCGTTTGAGGAATCGACCGGCAACGACTACAAGGCTTTCTTCCAGCAGTGGGTGTACGGGGCGGGCTTCCCCGTTTTCCAGGTGTCGTATCGCTACGATCCTGCAAGCAGACACGTGACCGTCAGTGCGACGGAGGTCCAGCCTCGCGACAGCCTGACGGGATACTTCGACGTGGACTCCGACATCGAAGTAAGAACCGACAGCGGCGTGGTCCACTTCGTCGTGCCGGTGAGAAATGGCAACGGAGAAGCAGGCGCGGATCTCAAAGCGCCGCCGCGGTCCATTCGTTGGGACAAGGGCGACTGGATACTCGACATATCTGATTTCCCTCGTTCAACGGCGATGCTGCGGTACCAGCTGGTCAACGACGACGATGTCCTGGGGAGGACTGAGGCGATCGACGTGCTCGCTCAACGACCGACCGATCGATTGGCGCTTGATGCGCTCATTCGCTCTGCGCGGAACGATCGCTTCTGGGCGGTTCGCTCGAGGGCGGTCGATGCTCTCGGCCAATGGGCGAGTGACTCGAGCAGGGCAGGGAGCCGCCCGATGCAGGATGTGAAGGGCGCTCTGCTCCAGGCGACGTTCGATCCTGACGCACGAGTCCGACAGTCGGCCGCCGACGGGCTTGGACACATGCCGATTAGCGGTAAAACGGCTCAGGATGCAATCGTCCGAGTCAGGAGTCTCGCACGCACGGACCATTCACTCGTTGTACGCGGTGCAGCTCTGGCTGCCGACATTCGGCTGGAGAAAGCTGCGGCTATTCCCCTCGCAAAACAGCTAATGGCCCCCATTGAGTGGGAAGATGTGATTCGGCGACAAGCCGTAAACGCTCTCAAGACGATCGATAGTCCCGAAGCGCGGCAACTCGTGCAGCAGTACAGTCCTCCCGGACAACAATGACGTTACCGACAACTTATCGATGAAAATCAGCATCGAATACTGCACTGTTTGAAACTACGAGCCGCGAGCTGTCGGTCTGGCAGCCGAGATTCGTGAACACTTTCCCGCTGCGGAGGTAAAAATGATTCCGTCGCGGGGAGGCAGGTTCGAAGTGCTTCGCGACGGCATTCCTGTTTACGAGAAATCAAAGACAGGTCACCACGCGAAACCCGGTGAGGTGATTTCGCTTATAGCGGAAAAACCCTGAGTTTTATTCGTTTTTTTGCACGGCCGAAGTGTACTAAGAGAGCGTCCTTTCAGGGTGACAAGGCGCTGACAATTCGGTCGTCAATGTTGAGCTAACAGGTTGGAACCAAAGGACTTAGACTCTATGGACCGATGTGGCACCCCTCGTGCACCCTCTACCGGCATGATTCGGCATTTTAGGTATCCGTCGCTCACTTCTTTTCATCGCCTTCTCTTTGCCGCCGCGGTGGGGTTATTCGTATCGGCAGGAGTCGCGGAAGCGCAGCGTCCTGTTCCAGCGAAGCCCAAGCAGGACGACAGGCAGCAGTCCAGTCGTGAGCAAATCATTCCGCGGGCATTTTATCCGCCTGCTGGCATGTGCCGCATCTGGGTCAATGAGGTACCCGCTGGCCGTCAGCCTGCGCCGACAGATTGCGCGTCGGCCGTAAGAAACCGGCCAACGAACGGGAAGGTTTTGTTCGGCGACGATCCGCCGAAGGACAAGAAGACGAAGTCGCAGAACAAAAAACAGAGCCCAACGGACGATCTCGTTGATCTCATCAACCGGAGGATTTCACGATGAAGTTACTAGCGATGACTTTTGCACTTGCCGGCACAGTTGCGGCGTCAGCTGGTGCTCAGGCGCTTCCGCGCTCAGGAACTATCTATCAGCAGACCCAGACGAACTGCACGTATCGCCGGAGCACCAATAGCGTTGGAGATGTCATCTTCGGACGCGGCAGCAACGCGCCCAATTGCCAGGACGTCTACAGTCGCCAGGATGGCGCGTGGTATCAGGTCGGAGTCGGTGCGAACAACAACTCCATCTACGAGCGCCGCACAACTGATCGCCGCGGAAATCTGGTGATTCAGCGCGCACGCCGGAATCGCAACGGCACCTTCACGATCCTGAACACACGCGTTGCGAACGCGAACGACAGGGAGTGGAAGAGGGAAGAGAAGGCTCGCCAGAAGGCGTATAAGCAACAGCAAAAAGAAGAGCGCAAGGAAGCGAAAGACTACAACCGCAATCACAGGTAGCACGAATCAACTGGCCCGCAGGAGGAAACTTCTGCGGGCCGCATTCACTTTGAAGGAGTCGGTATGAAGCTAATGATCATCGGGGCAGCTCTCGTCGGACTCGCCGCGGCGGCGCCTCTCAGCGCACAAAGGATCCCCAGCCGTGGCAATACTCAGGGCTGCACATATTCCCGGACCTCCGGGGTCAGCGATATCATCTTCGGTCGCAGCCGCAACACCGCGACGAACTGCGCCAACCCCGGCAACGGCGGGTGGTATGCGGTCGGAAGCGATGGTAACGGCGGCACGATATACGAGCGTCAGACGCGTGATTCGAACGGCAACCTTATAATTCAGCGCGCGCGCCGCGACCGAAACGGTAACTTCTCAGTGATCGGCACCCGCAGCGTCAACGGGAACGGCGCGTATAACAATGGCCGCTACAACGGCAGTAATAACAATGGCCGATACAACAACACCGGCCGTTACAATAACGGTGCATACAACAACGGCAGGGACAATAGCCGGTACAACACCAACAGGCGCTACAACGATCGCAACGACGGCGATGATGATGACCAGGGGAACGGTCACGGCAAGGGAAGAGGACACGGTCGCGGACACGACAAAGGCCATAAAGACCACGATAACAACCACGACAGGGACTAGCTCTTTTATTTCGAACCCGTGAGCGGCCTCGGAGAAATCTCTCCGGGGCCGTTTCGCATCCGGTGTGATCCGTGCACCTTCCGTAGCGGATGCCGCGACAAGTAACCGACCGCTATCTCCCGCCTGATCACGCGGCTTTCGTCGCCGCTGAGCCTTCGACGGGGAGATTGATTGTCATCGCTCCCACACGCGCCGCGTGCGAAACGATAGAGCTCGCGTTGGCCCTGCAAATACCGACGATCCTCGAGAAGCAGCACGGCGCAGAGATCCGCGAGCTCGCAGCTGCGGGAAAGGGATTTGGTATCGTCGCCGGCACGGGTACGGGAAAGACATTGTCGATTCGGCCAATCGCGGAAACCATTCTCCGGACCAGCGAGCTCAGAGTGGGGGTTGTCAACCGCGAGCGCGAGGCAACTCCGGAGACTCCAACCTGGAATGTCATCGTCGTGACGACTGGAATCGCGCGCCGCTGGTTTCAGGACGGAGATATCCTGCCCACCGATACTCTCGTGGTCGACGAAATTCACCAGACTTCAGCGGAGCTCGAGCTCTGTCTCGCTCTTGGCAAAAGGGTCGGCTGCCGTTTCATATGGTTGTCCGCAACGGTCGATCCGACGTTCTACGCCCGCTACCTCAATGCATCAGAAGTGCTCGAGAGCTCCGCGTTCGATCCGTCGAAGGCTGCGGAGGTCAAGGTCGTGCGGAGGGAGCCGCTCGGCTTCCTCGATGACCGATTTCTGCAGCAGGTAGTCAAGGAGCGGCGAGGTGTAGGGATGTTTCTTCCGACGCGTGCTGGCGTTGAAGAAGCCGCTCGCCTCGTAGAAGATCGCTTTCCGCGCATCAACAGCGCGTTCTATCATGGTGGCGAGCCCATCCGCGTCATCCGACCTTTTCTCGAGGGCGAAGAAAAAAAGCCGTATTTCCTTGCGATGACCGCTGCGGGCCAGAGCGCGCTGAACGTTCAGGGTCTCGATACTGTCGTAATCGACGACACGCGCTTTGGAAACATCATCGAGCGCGGCAAGAACGTGCTCACCAGAATGCACCTCGGATCGAACGAGATTCTTCAGATGGCAGGCCGAGTCCATGGGCGTGTCGCAGGCGGAAGGGTCTTTATTCTTTCCGATCGAGACATTCGCTTCGATGCCCTTCGTCCGACCGAGCCCGAGTTTCAACTCGCGGGCGATTCCGAGCGCGTCGCGATGACGTGCGCTGATCTCGGTGTTGCCGCCGACCAGTTGGATCTTCCCGTCGCGCTCGATCGGATCGCGTATCGCAAGGCGGTCTCGCTTCTCGAGCGGCGTGGGATCATCGAGAATGGCCGGCTCTCCCGTTACGGAAAGGCTGTGGAAGCGATGCCGGTTGACCGCCCCTGGGCGGAATTGCTGGTCAATGCCGATGACGAGCTTGTGCCCTACCTCGCGGTCATGAGCTCTATAGAGTCACTGCACCGGATGACACGCGAAGATCGCGACCTTTCCGGCATCACCGTCCCGGGAAGCGACCACCTCACTTCGTACAACCTTTACGCGGAAGCATTTTCGCATTGTGGGTACATCGGCGAGGTCTATGGGCTTCCGAGGCATCTTTTCGACGAGAGCATTGAAAAGTGGGCGGGGCAGCGGGGGGTGCTTGTCAAATCCATTGAAGATGCCGCCCTCGCATCTGCGAGCATCTACCGCAGCCTCGGACTCGAGTTGCCAGCGCGGATGGTGAATGCGCGCGACCACATCTATCGCAAGTTCACGACTCTTCTCGCGCAGTACATGCCGTTCGACCTCGTCATTGATGAGCAGACCGCGGACGGGGGCGAAGCGAGAGTCTCGAAGACGAGCGTGTGCGGAAGCTGGGGCGCGGTTGCGGGTTCGCTCCGGTATTTTGCCGATCGCTCTGGAATTCCTCGCGCCGCGATCGAGGGCACGCAGATTCCGCAGGAGCTGATCCGCCGTTATTCAACTCGGGGGAAGCCAGAGCTGATTTACGATCCACGGCGCAAGCACGCGCCGCTCGTTCTCAAGAGAACACTCGAGTATTTCGGGTTCGAGCTCGAGAGCGAGCTGGAGAGCGTGGAAGAGTTTCCTCCGGAGCTCGCAAGAGCCGCGCGTCATCTCCTGGCCGAGGCTCTGGCTCGCGAAGAAGCACGTCACTTTGCGGTAAGGAAAAACCGCCCAGCTATAGACGACGTACGCGAGGCGTACAAGCGGTCTGGCGGTGAAACGGGCAAGCTAGGTCTCGCTGACCTTACGGCACTGTACGAGCAACAACTGGAAAACGTCAACTCGGTTGACGAATTCAAATCCGCGCGGCTCGTCGTCGACCCCGAGCGGTTCGTGCCGAGAAATGTTCGCGAGCGACTCAACCAATTGCCGAGCCGGGTGATGATTCGGGATCGCGAAGTCGATATTGACTACGACGTCGAAGACCGCGCAGGAAATCGGGTCGGCGTCGCTCGTCTTCGCTTGCCCGAGAAAATTGCGCGAACGCTGACCGAACAGGAAATTCCGCGACTCGACCGGCCGGTACGCTTCATTGTACTTCGCGGGCAGCGTGGTGCTGTCCGCGCGGATACGCTCGAAGATCTGCAAAGCCGCCTCGCGGAACCCTGGTCGCCGGACGAAATCGAAGAAACGAGCGGCGATCCGGCGACGCTTTCCGTAGCTGAGCGCGAGGTGCGTCGGATTGCGAGCGAGTTCCGGCGCAACCGTCATGGGAGCAAACGCGCTGATCGTCGCTCGGGCGGGCGAGAACACGGGCGTGGGCAACGTCAGGATCCGCGGCGCCGCCGTCGTCGGGATCATTGAGCCGTAGCCACTGGCGCTCGATTTCCACGTCCATATAATCCCGCGCATGACTGGCCAACATTTCGCCGAACATTTTCGCGATCATCAAAAGGTCGTCGATAATTGCATTGCGTCGCTTCAGCCCGCGGTCGACGCCGTGGGTCACGCACTCATTTCATGCATTGGGCGTGGCGGGAAGATTCTCGCGTTCGGAAATGGTGGCAGTGCCACCCAGGCCAGCCACCTGGTTGAGGAGCTCGTTGGTCGCTTCAGCGAGACGCGACGTCCTCTCGCAGCGGTCTCGCTTGTCGGCGACGCCGGGGTCCTCACTTGCATCGCCAACGACTTCGGTTACGAAGCGCTATTCGCCCGTCAAATTGAAGCGCTCGCCACGCATGGCGATGTCGTGGTTGGGATCACGACGAGTGGCCGTTCGGAAAATGTATTGCGTGCATT
>DASQPS010000412.1:0-4225 GCA_035643845.1 Gemmatimonadaceae bacterium
CTCAGCGCCTCGTAATAGTCGAGATACGGGAACGAAGAGATCTTTCCGCCCACGAACTCGTACTTCGTAACAGCCTCTCGCCACTGCGCCATTTCGTCCGGCACTCCGACGAAGATGTACGGCGAAAATCCGTCGGGATCTTCCCAGTTCTCGGCGTAATACACCCCGCGAACACCACGATACGCCGGGTGCGGCGTCACGACTCCCTCGAGCGACGCGAGCAGCACCGCATCCTGCACGATCGCGCTCGTGTTCGAGTGATCCTTGTGAATGCTGTGCGACCAGTGCGTAATGATGTAGGTCGGCTTCACCTGGCGAATTATGTCCGCGACGTATCGGCGCACGCTCTCGTCGTTCGGGATCTCACCGTCGCGATAAGGCGCGAAAATCGGCTCCGCGCCGATCACTGAGTCCGCTGCCAGCGCCTCTCGCTTTTTCTGCACACCGTACGCACTTGGCGACATCTTCGGATTGCCGCCTTCGCCGAGCGTCATGTGCAGAATCACGATCCTGTCGCCGAGCTTGTGCTGCTTGATGAGAAGCGCTCCCGCGGTGAGCTCCATGTCGCCAGCGTGCGCGCCGATGGCGAGGATAGTTCGGGGCGCTCTGTTCCCCTGAGCGTCGAGACCGCAGCTCGCAAAGCTGACCAGAAGCAAGCTCATCGCGGTGCAGACAGCGCGCGGAATCATAGGAGCAGAAGCTACCGACCGGCTACTTCGTCGGAAGTGGGAGGCCGGAGGCGGAAGCGGGAGGCGCGAAGCGGCAAGCGGGAAGCGGGGAGCGGAAGCCCGTAGCCACCAGCCGGTTCGGCCGAGAGCCGCCTGCCTGTAGTTTTTAAGTTGCAGTTTCGCAGTTCGCCTGCGGTAGTTTTCAAATTGCGGTTATCGCCCTCGAACGAGCGCCATCACCCGCGGATCGTTCTTCCTCCACGCGAATTCGGGATCATTCAGGTACGCCACCGGGTACCCGTTGGCGCTCGTGAAGCACCGCTGGGCGAACGGGATCATGTTCTCCGCGTCGCCGAGGAATCCGTACACTGCCGCGCTCGTGCATGAGAACTGCACCGCGTCGATTCCTCTGGGGTACAGCGCGATCGTCTGACTCTCGCTCGCTTTCTGCAGCATCGATAGCGCGAGCTGGCGATCGCCGAGCAGTGCCGCGAGCCACGCCAGTACCTCGTACTGCGTACGCCTCACGTACATCGATTGATTCGGATTGTCCGCCATCTGCTTTTCGAGACGCCACGCGGAATCTGCCAGCGGGCGCGCGCGCATGTACTCTCCGCGCGTCGCGAACAGCTCCGCCTTCTCGGCGTAGAAATTCACGCTGTCGAGCGCTGAACCTGGCGCGAAGGACGACAGCGACGCAGTCGCCAGCTCGTTCTGCAGTGCAGCGTCGCCGTTTCGCAGAAGCTCGCCATCCGATGCGCCTATCCTGCCGCCGCGCGCGCGTAGCTCCAGCACCGCGCGAGATACTGCAGCTCTGTCGCCAATCTTTTCCGCGAGTGTAGCCGCGCGGTAGAGCATAGCGGTGTTCGCCGGATCGAGCGCACGCTCGCGCGAGAGAATTTTGCTGGCGTCATTATAGTGCCGGAGCGCGAGCGCAGTGCCGAAGCAGATCGAGAGCACCGACCTCGACGCCGGAGCCAGCGGCAGAATCCGCTTCACGTTCTCCCACGCGCCGGCGGAATCACCAACGACCAACAATGCGCGCTGTTCGTCCGCGAGCAACGCGATGTTCGACGGATTCTCGCGCAGCGCGCGCCGCAGAATCGTGAGAGCTTCCGCAGGTCGATTGAATCCGCGGAATGCCAGCGCTGCAACAGCGTTCGCCTGATTCGGATCGAGCTCCAATGCACGACGCGCGAGAACAGCAGCCGAGTCGAGCATCTTCGTCCCGCCCGAATAGGACATGACCGCGAGCGCCTGTGCGGCGAGACCAAGCGCATCGGCGTAACCGGGATCGCGGCGGTGCGCATATTCGAATTCGCGGAGCGCGCGCTCGTACTCCGAGTACGACGCGGTGGTATTCTCTTCGTAGATGCGTTTGCCGCGCACGACAGCAGCGAACGCGCCGGTGTCGTCGGTCGCTCGCAACGCCATCGTCGTCCGCTCGTGCGGAGCCAGGGCCACATCGAGTGCCTCTGCGACTCTCGTCGCGAGACGCGCCTGGATGGTGAACGGATCAGCGGGAGAAACGATCTCCGGATCACCGGCCCAACGCGTCGTCGCATCAGACACCTGAATCAGCTCGGGACTCACTCTCACCACGGGTTTTCCATCCGATCCTTTCGCCCAGCGCACCGATGCGCGCAACACATACTCGGCGCCAAGTGATTTGCCCGCACGCTGAGCGCTGATTCCCGGCGACGACGCGAGCGACGACACGCTCTTGGGATCGATCACGCTGAGTCCGCCGAGTCGGGCGAGCTTTCCGGTGATTGCATCGCGGAGTCCGTCGGCGAAACTCGAGTCAGCGCCGGGGCCTTGGGTGTCGAACGGAAGAACTGCGATCAACGGAGGCTTGTCCGATGCAGATCGCGCGCGCCACAGCGCTCCCCCGCCGAGGCCGACTGCAACGACGAGTATCGCGGCGAGCACTAACATTCGGCGCCGCGACGGCATCGAGAAGCGTGGGACGCGCACACTCGACGGGTCGTTGAGCGCGGCGAGAAGATCAGCGCCGGACGCAGGACGATGCGTCTTTTGCTTCGCCAGGCATCGCATCACGAGCTCGGCGAGCGGCCGCGGAAGTCGAGAACTCGTGTTCGATAAAGTTGGTGGCGTGTCCGACATCTGCGCCGCCAAAAGATTTTGCGGCGACGATACGTGCTCGGCGAACGGGTGCTTGCCCGTGAGCAGCTCATATGCGACGACGCCCCAGGCGTAGATGTCCGCGCGCTGATCGGTAGTCGGATCGCGCGCCGCCTGTTCGGGCGCCATGTACATCGGTGTTCCGACGTTGTCGCCGGGCTGCGTTATCTGATGGTGAGCGTCCCTGACCTGCAGGTACGCCTCGTTGCGCGCTGCCTGAACGGCCTTGGCGATTCCAAAATCGGTGACGACCGCGGTGCCCTCGCTGAGGAGAATATTCTCGGGCTTGATGTCGCGGTGCACGATTCCCTGCTTGTGGGCATACGCGAGAGCGGCCGCGACGTCGCGCAGAATCGCCAGACTTTCCTCGAGCGGAATAGGGCCCTTTCGGATCCGATCGCGCAACGACTGACCGCGCACGAACGGCATCGTGAAATACGGATATCCGGCCGCGGTCTGACCGGCGCTCAGGACGGGTACGATGTGCGGTTCCTGCAGCGCGGCGGCGAGCTTGATCTCGCGCGCGAATCGCGCGGCCGAGAACTCGTAGGTGAGCTCGGGAGGCAGGACTTTTACGACGATCTCGCGGCCGAGTGTTTTGTCGCGCGCCAGGAAGAGGCGCGACATACCGCCGCCGCGCAGTTCTTTCCTTATGGTGTAGTGGGTGCTCCCAAACTCCTGCTGGAGCGAATCGTATAGGTCGTCCAAGATTCCCTCGGCGCGAGGGATTCTAATGTAAGGAGGGAAGCAGGAAGCGGGAGACTGGTCGGAGGACCGAGGGCTCGGACCACGGCATCCGCGATCGCGGACTGATCGGACCGAGCCCTCGGTGCTCCAAACTACTGGAGCCCGTACACCAGCACACTGCCAGAGAACGTGGGCAAGTATACATGCCCGTTCGCGATAGTCGGCGCCGCGAACTTCGCGTAGTTCCCTGCCGCGTCGCGTTGCGGATTCTGTTGACTGTTCCACAACTCTTTGCTCACATCATTCGCGTCGAACGCGCGCAGAATTCCCGGCGACACATCGTGCTCAGCGTCGCCGCTCGCTGCGTACGCGGCCCACAGAATCCCCGTTCCCCCTTGTGTTCCGTTGGACGAGACCGAAAGGATTGCCCCGCTTTGTCCGGTCGGCCCCGGGGCGCTCGAGACGACCTGTCCCGCCGGCCTCAGCAAGTTGCTGCCTCGGTCGAACGGAATCGCACGCAACGGATTGTTCTCTGACCACACGTAGACGAATTCTCCGGAGCTGCCTTTGTAATAGGCGGCCTGACAATGCAGGTTGACATCTGTGCCAGCCAGCGGAAGTACTTGCTGCACGGCATTTGACGATGGCTGGTAGCCGCCCATGTCGTCCTTGTTCAGCAGATACAGTGTTGCATCCTTTCCGCCGGTGAGAAAGAAGTTCGAGTT
>DASQPS010000413.1:0-3911 GCA_035643845.1 Gemmatimonadaceae bacterium
CACGTACAACCTCGTGCAATATCTCGGCGAGCTTGGCGAGAATCCGGTCGTCAAACGCAATGACGAAATCTCGGTTGGGGATATCGGCACCATGGGGGTGACGCGCCTCGTGATCTCCCCAGGCCCTTGCACGCCGTCGGAAGCGGGAATCACTGTCGACGCAATAAAACGGTGGGGGAAGACAATCCCGACAATCGGAGTTTGCCTCGGGCATCAGGCAATTGGAGAAGCTTACGGTGGAAAAGTCGTGCGTGCCCGAACTCTGATGCACGGGAAGACATCCAGCGTCACGCATGATGGGCGCGGCATCTTCGCCAATATCGAGAGTCCGCTGGAGGTGATGCGCTACCACTCACTCGTGATCGATAGCGGATCACTTCCTGATTCCCTCGAGGTCATCGCGCGAGCGAAGAACGATCCTACGGAGATCCATGCGGTGAGGCACCGCGAGCACCCGGTATGGGGTGTGCAGTTCCACCCCGAATCGATTCTCACGCAACACGGGAAGGCCATTCTGAAAAACTTTCTTTCCTTATATCCATGACCGCAGCCAAACTGGTTGCCATCGCTCTGCTCGTGACCGCGAGCAGTGCATATTCGCAGGACACGACATCGATAGACACTTCGTACGTCGACTATCATGAGTCGCCGATTACTCTCCCGCTCGGACTGGGCCTTCGCGTTCCCACGTACGATCGAGTTAACGGTCTCACGCTGCCATGGGGGCCTGAGCTAACTCTCGGAGACGAGCGTCTTCAACTCGACGCGCTGGTGAGCTACCGCTCCAATCTTGGAGACTGGGACCCGTCGCTCGAAGGGTTCATACGGCCGGGAGACAACAACGAGATCAAGCTGTTCGTCGGCCGACGGACATTCAGCAATGATGAGTGGATAAGGTCGGACCTTGTGAATTCACTCGCCGCCATCGCCGTCGGCAGCGACGCACGTAACTACTTTCGGGGCGATCGCGCCAACGCGCGCTTCACGCGCACACTGACGTCAGGCGCCTTTACGCTCTCTCCGTTCATCGGAGGCAATGTAGAGCGGGACTGGTCGACGGGCTCCAAAGCGCCGCTGAAATCGCCGTGGAGCTTTTACGGCAGGACAGTCAACCTCAGAATGCGCCGTCCGAATCCGCGCGTGGAAAAAGGCAGAATCACATCAATCTTGGCTGGTACCGGAGTGACTGTCGTGCGCGGCGCCGTCGATGCAAATCTCGATGCCCAGGTCGAGCATTCTTTGAGCACATCGCTCGTAGCGGATTGCTCTGGCGCGCCCAGTGATGCGGCGTGCCGTTTCGTGGGAACCGATTTTACGCAGACCGCACTGAACGGAAACGTATTATTTCCAACGTTCGGCACCCAGACGCTCACCGTGAAGGGCCACGCGCTGCTTACCGGCGGCAAAATAGCGCCGCCGCAGCGCTTCGCATACCTCGGCGGGTCCGGGACCCTTGCTACAGTTAATCTGCTCGCGCTCGGCGGTGATCGACTTCTATATATCGACGGTGACTACAAGATTCCCATCGATCGCGTGCAATTGCCTTACGTTGGGAGTCCGTTCGTCGCCATCCATTACGGGGCAGGAAACGCTGGCGAAGGGGCGTTGCCGGCTCTGATCCAGAACGTTGGGGTCGGGGCGGGAGCCGGCTTCTTCAGAATGGACTATGCTATCGACCCAGCAAGCCATCGCTCACCCCTGTCGCGCCGCTCTGCGTTCTCGATAGGATTGTCGCTGCCCTGACAAATCCAAGCGTGTGAAAGGTTTGCCCGGGTCCGGACGCCCGGGTATATTCCTGAGCGTGACTTTTGCATCGTGCCGCGCAATTAAGAGCGGGTGATGAGGACCCTTGTGGTCATTCCGGCGCGCCTCGGCGCCATGCGCCTCCCCCGCAAACCGTTGCGTCTCCTCTCCGGACTCCCCCTCATCGTCCGGGTCTGGCAAAGAATCTCACAAATGAACGTCGCCGACGGAGTTGTCGTCGCCACCGATGACGACTCGGTGGCATCAACAGTTCGCCAAGCGGGCGCAGACTGCGTCATGACCAGCTCCTCGCACTCTTCTGGAACGGAGCGGGTCGCCGAGGTCGCGTCAAATCCTCGCTTTCGTGACTTCGACACGATCGTAAACGTACAGGGCGACGAACCTTTTATCGGTAAAGCAGCGGTTCGCGGTGCGGCTGAGCTCGTGTCGGGCGGTCGGTTCCCACTCGGGACGGCGGCATCGAAAGCGAGCGCGGAAGTCCTGGACACTCCGAGCCTGGTCAAGGTCGTGGTCGCCGACGATGGACGCGCAATGTATTTCTCGCGCGCGCCGATTCCGTACCTTCGCGATTCCGCCGATGCGCCACGCCTCGCCGAGCGGACGCTTCAGCACATTGGCGTCTACGCATACGCGCGTGACGCCCTCAAGCGATGGGTTTCACTCCCGCCGCACCCGCTCGAGGAGATCGAGCGATTGGAACAGCTTCGACCGTTAGCTGCGGGGCTCCCGATAGGTGTCGCGGTGACGAACGAAGCCCCGGCCAGCGGCATCGATACCGAAGAAGACCTTGAGCGCGCCAATGCGCGCTGGGACGCCTTTATGAATGGAGCGGTAAAAAATGTCGGCTAGTTCCAGCCAGCAGACGCGCTACATCTTCATCACCGGCGGCGTAGTCTCGTCGCTGGGGAAGGGAATAGCGGCGGCATCACTCGGACGACTTCTGGTCGAGCGCGGAATGCGCGTGACAATCATGAAGTTCGACCCGTACCTAAACGTCGATCCGGGGACGATGTCGCCGTTTCAGCACGGCGAAGTGTTCGTCACTGACGATGGCGCGGAGACTGATCTCGACCTCGGGCACTACGAGCGATTCATAGATCGATCGCTCGCCCAGGCCAATAATATCACGACCGGACGCATCTATCTCAGCGTGATCACCAAAGAGCGTCGCGGCGAGTACCTCGGCTCGACGGTCCAGGTCATTCCGCACGTCACCGACGAGATCAAGGGCGCAATGAAGCGCTTGGCCCCAGAAAGTGATGTCGTAATAGTCGAGATCGGCGGCACGGTCGGCGACATCGAGTCGTTGCCTTTCCTCGAATCCATCAGACAATTCCGCCACGAGATCGGCCGGGAGAACGCGATTTTTATTCACCTGACTCTCGTGCCATTCATCGCAGCGGCGGGCGAGGTGAAGACGAAGCCGACCCAACATTCGGTGCGCGAGCTGATGGAGATCGGAATCCAGCCCGACATCCTGATCTGCAGAACGGAGCGCGCGCTGTCCGAAGAAGTAAAGCGGAAGATCGCGCTCTTTTGCAATGTCGAGTTCGGAGCAGTGATAGAGAGCAGGGACGTCCCGACCATTTACCAGATCCCGCTTCTGTTCCACGAGCAGGGACTCGACGAGCGCGCCATGCACAAGCTCGGGCTGCTGGGCAGGCGCGCACCGGATCTCTCCAAATGGCGTCAAATGGTCGAACGCATCCTGCATCCTCATGGCAGAGTGAAGATCGCGGTGATCGGCAAGTACACGGGGCTCGTCGACAGCTACAAGAGTGTTCAGGAAGCACTCATTCATGGCGGAATCGCCAACGACGTCGGCGTCGAGATATCGTGGCTGGCGAGCGACCTCTTCACGAGCCGCGAGAAAACGCGCGAGCTGCTCGCCGATTTCCATGGAGTGCTGGTTCCCGGGGGTTTCGGAGTGCGCGGCGTCGAAGGAATGCTCGAAGCCATTCGGTACGCGCGCGAGTCTGGGTTGCCGTTTTTCGGCATTTGCCTCGGCATGCAGACCGCGATCATCGAGTTCGCTCGCAATGTCATGGGACTCTCGGACAGCCACTCGAGCGAATTCGCGCCGGATTGCGGTAACGCTGTGATCTCGTTGATGGAAGGGCAGCAGCACGTTACCGACATGGGCGGCA
>DASQPS010000414.1:0-2227 GCA_035643845.1 Gemmatimonadaceae bacterium
TCGAAGATGGGTCCGCTGGCCTTCAAAATGTCATCGCTGCCAATGCTATTCGCTGGGGGAAGAGGCGCGGTCCCGCCTTCACCGGTTCCACCCGTTCCGAGCAGCAAAGTCCCCGGTAACGCACGGCGAAGCCACGGGGCAAAGACTTTGATGTCTCTTGCGAAAGCAGCAGCGTCGTAGGTCGCAGGCGCGCCCTGCCTTGTAGCAATATTCGGCTCATTCATAAATTCGACGGCCGCGATTTGGCCGCCTACAGCTCTCGTGTAACGAGCAAATGCGTCTGCCTGCGTGGGCATCCAAACGCCATTGGCGTCCCGTGTTCCGGCGCTTATGGCAAACGAGGTCACGATCTGCGCGCCAACCGCGCGCGCAAATTCAACGACGCCTTTCCACTCAGACCGTGTCAAAACGTCATCGAATCCGGGTGGAGGCTGTTTCAGCGGCTGGCTGTCGTCATCCTGGAAATACGTCCTGTTTGCCCAGCTACCGCTAACGCGAACATATGCTGGTCCTAGTCCCGTCGCCAAGTTACGAAGGCGCGCGTTGGTCAAATCAATCGGCGGGCGATACTGGAACACACTTGGGTCCAAGCCAGCGTTCGGATTTGAATTCGGCGTGGCGGCTTTCGCCGCCCCGTCCGTTCCAGTGTCGTCAGCGTAAGGTTTCCAGAATCGACCGCCAGTTACTTCTACCATCTCGATGTTGTACGAGACGAATCGCGGATCGACCTCTCCAACCCTCGGCATCCCGGCGGGGTCGATAGTGACCGGACGAAGTAGTTGCGCGCTGATTTGGCGGGTGCCAATGCGCGAAGGTGGCGTGCTTGGCGCGGCAGTCGGTTCGCGGCGGGGGAGTCGGTTTGGAACAGTAGCCGATAAACCAGGGACGACTACTGCAGCCAGCAAAGAAATCGCGATACGACTGACGGTCCCGCGCTCCGTAAGCGACGCGATCAATGTAGAGATCGTGACGGCTCAGTTCAACCTCGATCGACTGCCTCGAGCGTTTTCAGGGCCCACTTCCCTACCGCCAAAGCGGTTTGCGCGATAAAGTTATAACCGGCGAGGGCCCCGATGTTTGAGGCCGCGTCGACGTTCGTCCGCCGGCTCCCGCGCTGCGGTGCGGGAGCTTTTTTGCAACGGTCGCGTAGCTCAGCTGGTTAGAGCGCTGCTTTCACACAGCAGAGGTCCGGGGTTCGAGTCCCTGCGCGACCATTCCCATCTGCTTTTCTTCCACTCAAACAAATCGATGATTCCCAAGCTCGGCTCGCTTGTTTGTCTCGCAGCCCTCGCCGTTTGCTCCGCGCAACTCGTCGCGCAGAATCCAACGCCCGCCCAAGCGCAGCAGATGCTGCAGTCCAATCCCGCGCTGCTCCAGCAACTTCGCCAGCGAATCATGACGAGCGGACTCACGCCCGATCAGGTGCGCGCGCGACTTAGGGCCGAGGGTTATCCGGAAGACCTGCTCGATGCGTATCTGCCTGGCAGCAGTGCGACCGCCGCCGACGCTGGCACGCCAACGCCGGATGTATTCAACGCAATCACTGCGCTGGGAATCGCGGATACTGCCGATGTTGCGTCGCTTCGCTGCGGAATCGACGCTGAGCCCGCGACGATTCCGGATACGCTTCCGTCGGGAGTGATCGATACGACGCAGAACCGTCGTCGTCTCGAAGATGCGAGACAGGCGATGCGGGCTCGTTGCATTGCTCAAGAAGACTCCGTAATCCGCGGTCTCCGTCGCAGCAAGGCGGACATCGATAGCGGCTTCGTCATCTTCGGTCTCGATTTCTTCCGCGACAGAACGACGCAGTTCAATCCAAATCAGACTGGTCCGGTCGACGCGAGCTACGTCATCCATCCGGGAGACGAGCTCGTGCTCGTGCTTACTGGCGATGTCGAGACGTCGTACACGCTGCCCGTCACGCGCGAAGGATTCATCGTCATTCCGCAGGTTGGGCAGGTGTGGGTGAACGGTCTCACGCTCGGCGAGCTCGAGAACGTTCTATACCAGCGATTGGGACGCGTTTACTCGGGCGTAAGACGCGGACCCGGCGCGACGACTCACTTTTACATTACTCCGTCACGCCTTGGCAGCAATCAGATCTTCGTGACGGGCGACGTGTTGCGACCGGGCAGCTATCGCGTCTCGAGCGCCGGTACCGCGCTTACGGCACTTTACGCCGCACTCGGCCCATCCGAGAACGGAAGTCTGCGACAGGTGCTGA
>DASQPS010000415.1:0-2287 GCA_035643845.1 Gemmatimonadaceae bacterium
GACGTATTCTCGAACGGGTAGATACTGCACCGCCCCGATCGCCAGTCCGACAATTACGGAAGCGAGCGCAGCACCCAATCTCCGTATCGCGACACCTCGTGGCAGCGCGGGCCCGTCGACGGCTGAGAACGCAAGGAAAAGAGCGTAGGCACCACAAGTGAGCAATGTGTATTGGAGAAGTTGCGGGTGCGGACTCAGAACACAGAGCCCGATGATCAGCGCAAATGCACCCCAGCTCCATTGACGTCCCTGGCGGATTCCACGGTAAAGGAGCCAAAGCGCCAAAGGAAACAGCGCGCTCACGAACAGCTTTCCGTCGTGGCCCGGAGACACAGACGAAGCAATCTGTCCGCTCATCATGTAGGCGATACCGCCCACGAGCGCGCCGGAAAAACTGTAGCCGATTACGCGTAGAAAGCCGTAAGTGAAAAGGCCGGCGAGAAAAATGTGGATGATGAATCCCCAAGTCATCGCCACGTCCGTCGGTAGCATCATTCGCAGCAGGAACGTCGGGTAGAAAATGTCCCCGTGCATCGCAGCCACGTACGGCATGCCGCCGAAGAGGTACGGATTCCACATCGGGAAATGTCCGGTCGCCCTGAGAGTGCTCGCTGCAAACTCTCTGAAAGCATAGCCGGCTATGTACTGATCGCTGTGCGGATTTACCAGAAACTTCCCCGCCAGAGCGGGATAAGCGAGAGACAAAGTGCAGATCGCATAAACGAACGCCGCCCAGCCAAATGCGAAACGCGGCGCCGGGAGCGCCGCGGGTGCATTAGCCGAAGTTGGAGCAGGTCGTGACTTGTCTCGGGCGTGAGCCATGGTCGTTCAGTGTGATAGTGACTTCCGACTTGCTCCGGTTGCAACGTACAATCCACTCGGAACGAGCTCGACGATGGTCAGCCACAACCGAGCCGCAATCGCAACGAGCGCCGCGTCAGCCTCGTTGGCCAGACCGAGCTGCGTCATGAAAGCGGCCAGAGTAAACTCCCTCACGCCCAAGCCAGCAGGCGCGATCGGCGAGATGAAGCCAAGGATGTACGCAGCGGTGTAAACTGCGATGTACGATGAAATTTCGCCAGGCGATACGCCGAGCAGTCCGCGCACGAACAGCTCGAACGCAAAACCGTAGAAGAGCCACGAGAGCGACGTGGCCACCGCGGCCGTCCAAATACTTCTCGGCGGCACCGTTGGTGGAACGATCTCCCTTCCCATTAGCCCACCGATCCACGCCGAGAGCGGCGGCAAAAATCTCGGTGCGCTGAGGAGAATTGCCACGAGAATCAGCACGCTCGCGCCTACGAGAAGTGGCTTGCCAAGAAGCTTTGCTCCCGTGACCATGACGATCGCGGCGCCCGTTGCCAAGCTCACCGTCTGCATGATCACTGACGACCCTGCAGCCGCGAGCGCAGATCGTCCCCGCTCCCGTGCCATCACGCCCATCGCGGTGAGCGACCAGATATTTCCGGGAACGTACTTGCCGAGATTGGAGAGAAACCAGATTCTCGCCGCAGGTCCAAGCGGCAATTGCGAGTCCCATGCGCCGAGTACTCGGCGCCAGCCTTCGATCAGGAGCAAATAGCTCAGGAGAACCAGGGCGGTCGCCACGAGGATCCACTGCCATTGCAGCTGGATGTGAAAGAGTCTCGGCTCGACCGTGGACCACTGCCTCGCCAGCGTTCGTGCGGCGAAGAAAAGCACGACCGCGGCGAAGATCCACTGAGCGACCCGAAATACCTTACGACCCGTTGTTGCCAAGAACCTGTCTGTATATCCCGGCGTAGCGCCGCGCCGCGGACTCGGGCGCGAACGCGGAGAGTGCGTAGAGTCTCCCCGCTTTGCCGAGATCCCTTCCCTGCCCGTCGCGGGCGAGAAGATCGTCGAGCGCGACCGCGAGAGCGGCGCTATCTCCCGCCGGGACGAGAACTCCTGTCTTACCATTTTGAATCACGTCGCGGAGGCCGCCAGAATCGAAGGCGACTACCGGAGTCTCGCAAAGAAGCGCTTCGACGGCGACCAAGCCCAAGCCTTCATCGGCAGATGGCACGACGACGGCGCTCGCACTCTGATAGAAGCGCGGCAGCTCTGACTGAGAGAGCTGTCCGTGCCAGCGCACGCGCGACGACACCCCAAGCTCTCCAGCCATCTTCTCGAGGGACGAACGCGCCGGACCGTCACCTATGACATCGAGTGGAACTTCGTTTTTCATGGCCGAGACAGCGCGGAGTAAATGCTCAACCCCTTTTTGCTGTGAAAGCCGGCCTACGAACAGCAACCGCTTCCCGTC
>DASQPS010000416.1:0-2172 GCA_035643845.1 Gemmatimonadaceae bacterium
CCGGACCACACTTGCATTACCAACTTCAGTCAGGCCCGGAGCTTTCTCGCGACGAGTCGCTGCCGGTCAGGTTTGAAAACATCAAGGCTACGCTCTCTCGAGGCCGGTACTTCGTTGCGAAATAACCTGCCGATCTCTTGATGTCTCCTTCGATTCGATACGGACTGCTGCCGCTCCTCGCGCGAGTGCTGCTGATTTCGGAATTCGTGGTGGCGTTGAACGGAAAGATTTTCGGCTGGTCGGGTCAGGCGGCATACATGGCCGCCAAAGGAATGACTTTCATTACACCTCTGCTCGCCGCCGCGCTGGCGATCGAATTAATCGGATCTCTCATGTTGATCACCGGCTTCCGCGCCCGAGCGGCTGCGGCGGTCATGTTCGTTTACCTCGGTATCGTCAGCGTGCGCCTGCACGCGTTCTGGGCAGAGACCGGCAATGCCGCCGGCATGAACGTGGGCCAATTCTTCAAGAATCTTGGTATGATGGGAGGACTTCTCATGATCGCTGTCTACGGCGCTGGAGCGTGGTCGATCGACGCGCGCCGTGCGAAATCAGATCCATCCGTCGCGGGGGTAAATCGGTGAATCGACTTCCGCGTTGCGCTGTGGCGAGTCGACTCACGATTTGCGTTCTTGCGCTTTCTGGTCTCGCCCTCCTCGGCGTCCGTCCGCTCGCTGCACAAACATCCGCCGACACCGCTGGTATCAGGACGGCGGCAATGGATTACATCGAAGGTTGGTACGCCGGCGATGCTGCGCGAATGGAGCGCGCGGTACACCCCGAGCTGGTGAAGCGCATCGTCACCACGAATCCGACAATGGGCCACAGCCAGCTCGAGTACATTGGCGCGATGACGATGATTCTGCGCACACGCGCCGGCGGAGGCTCCCGCACACCTGCTGAGAGACAGCAAAAAGATCTCACGATTCTCGACATCTTTGCCAACGCAGCCGTCGCCAAAATCGTCGCGTCCGACTGGGTCGATTACCTGCAGCTCGCCAAGTGGAATGGGCGGTGGGTGATCGTCAACGTGCTGTGGGAAAACAAGCCGAAGCCCTCTTGACCACAATGAGTCGCTGATGGCGACACGCCGAGTTGTGATCGTGGGCGCGCCGGGAACTCAGATTCTCGATTTGGTTGGCCCCTTCCAGATTTTCACTCGTGCGGCGGAGCTCTACGCCAGAAAGAACGGCTCGCGCGCGCCCATCTACCAGGTGGAAGTCGTCAGCACCGCGCGTGGTCGCCCGATACTCACCAACTGCGGCCTCGGCCTGATGGCGCATCGCACCTATCGGCGCTGCAAAGGCAAAGTCGATACGCTGCTCGTCGCAGGCGGCAACGACATCGAGTGCGGAAAGATTGGTCCCGAAGCGGTGCAATGGCTCAAGGACATGGCACGCGGGGCGCGACGTGTCGGCTCCGTCTGCACCGGAGCGTTGCTGCTCGCCGAGGCGGGTCTGCTCGACGGGAAAAAGGCCACCACACATTGGAAATACTGTGACATGCTCTCCGAACGGTATCCGGACATCGATGTGAATCCCGATCCCATTTTCGTTCGCGACGGCAACGTCTATACATCCGCCGGCGTCACCGCGGGGATGGATCTGAGTCTCGCGCTCGTCGAGGAAGACCACGGCTCACGCCTCGCGCTCGAAGTCGCGCGGGATTTTGTCCTTTATCTGCGGCGGCCCGGCGGCCAGGCGCAATTCAGCGCGGCGCTCTCGATGCAGGCCACCGACCGCCATCCTTTTCAGGATTTGGTGCCGTGGGTTTTGGATAACCTCACCGAAGACTTGAGCGTCGGCGCGCTGGCCGAGCACATGTCGATGAGCCCTCGGAACTTCGCGCGCGTGTTCACGAAAGAGATGAAGAGTACGCCGGCACTTTTCGTCGAGCGATTGCGCGTCGACGTCGCGCGTCGCCGGCTGGAAGAAAGTCACGGCAGCCTCAAGGCGATTGCCGCCGAGTGCGGGTTCAAAAACGTCGGATCGATGCGAAGCTCATTTCAGCGTCTACTCGGCGCACCGCCGGGACAATATCGGGAACGCTTTCGCAACGCAGTCGGCGCCTAGCTTGTCGCGCCGGTCAGTTTAGCGGCAACGAAAATCCGAACGCGTGACCGCCATCGGGCAGCGGGAATGCACGAGAGCGCAGAATCGCCCGATCGAGGAA
>DASQPS010000417.1:0-6741 GCA_035643845.1 Gemmatimonadaceae bacterium
TACATGGACTACGGCATCCAGCTCGGTCGACGCTTTCGTGCCTTGAAAGCGTGGATGGTGTTTCGTGCCTTCGGCCGACAGGGAATCATTTCGCGGATTCGGGAGCACTGCCGACTGGCAGCGCTTCTCGCATCATGGGTAGAGGCCGATGACGATTTTCTTCTCGCCGCGCCGGTGAGCATGGGCATTGTTTGTTTCCGATGTCAGCCCCGAGACTGGACCGCCGGCGAAACAAACTCACTCAACGAATCGATCGTCGAAGCGGTCAATGAGACCGGCCTGGTTTACGTGACGCGCACGCGTTTGAGGGGCCGCGTTGCGATCCGGGTAGGGCTCGGAAACGTCTTAACGACCGAAGCACATCTTGAAATGGCCTGGCAGCTGATCATTTCGACTGCACGTCGTCTCAGTGCGGCGTCGGAGTTCTCGCTCGCGCACCCTTCCGCCGCTCGGTGACCTCCCGCGCCTTTCTCCTGCGCTCTGCAGTCGTCGCGATCACAGCCAGGGACAGCTCGATCAGTCCGTAAACCAGCGCCACGACCGACAACAGCGCGAGCACCGCGAGTACGCGCGTCATCGCGGCGGATAGGGATCCTTTCACGACTTCGTAGGTCGAGCCCGCCACCAGGATCACCGATACTATAGTTATGACGGACGCGATCCCGATCGACATACCCAGGTCGACATGCGGGAGGACTTCTTGCGGCTGCTCAGCAGTCGTCGTAGGATCGGTCATCAACTTTCCGGTTTGCAGTTCCATGCGTCGCATACCGCTACGATCATCATGCTTTGTGCCGAGACGAGAAGCAAGCCGAAGCGTGCGGCGGCTGAGGTATTTTCTGGCGGTGCTGCCGCTGCTAGGCTGCGGCGCGAGCGATTCGACCGGAGTCAGCTTACCGCCACCTCCACCGACGCAGCTGGCGATAGATGTACGATATCTATCCGAACTGAGCGCTCAGCAGCAGGCCGTCGTTGCGGCGGCCGCTGACAAATGGATGCACGCGCTTGTAATCGACTTGGGAGCTTTTCAGCTCAGCTCGCCAAGCGGTGAGTGCTTTGCCGACGAGCCGGCGTTACGGGAAACCCACGACAATCTGCTTCTCTTTGTGTCGGTTGCTCCAATCGACGGGCAGCATGGAGTGATCGCATACACGCAAATTTGTCAACAAAGCGCGAGAGATTCGCTGCCCACCGTCAGTCACATTCGGATCGACGCAGACGATATCGATTCGATCGAAGTCAAAGGCCTCCTTCCTTCGATAGTGACGCACGAGATGGCTCACGCGCTCGGCTTCAACCCGCAGGTCTACGCTCAAAAACGTCTCGTCGAAGGCTCCGTATCAGATCCTTATTTCACCGGGTCCGCTGCGCGCACCGAATTTGGCCAGAAGATCCCCGGCTACGGCGGCAATTCCGTTCCGCTCGAAAATCTGGACCAGCTCGGCACCCAGAGTAGTCACTGGCGCTGGAGCGTTTTCGGGGACGAGCTGATGATCAGCTCGATCCTTCCCGGCTACCGATATCCCTTGAGCACGATAACCCTGGGATTGTTCAGGGATATCGGATACAACGTGAACATGTCGGTGGCGGATCCTTACCCCATTTACTCCATCATGGCGGGGCCGACGGGTGAGTTGAGGATCCCGCTCGGAAATGACATCGTCGCTGCCCGCACATCTCGCATCGTGACGCCTGTTCGCCGTTAAAGCTTGTCCAGGATCCCAGCGCGGCCCTCACAAAGCTTGCGACGCCCGCGCACGGCAGGCATCTTCGAACCATTACTCCCGAAGTACCGTCCCTCGGTCGTCGCCGAGGGATTTCCGTCGCGCTGCCACGCACCTCCGATATTGGAGGAAGCATGAAATATCCCGAAGTGAAAAATTACGTGGGCGGATCTTTCGTCGATGGTGGCCGGGCGCATCTCGAGGTGCACAACCCGAGCGACGGAAGCGTCATTTCAAAGGTGCCCCTGTCGACACAGGATGACGTGGACACAGCCGTCGCCAGCGCGGCGAAGGCGTTTCCAGGGTGGGCCGCGACAACGATCAAGGAGCGAGTACAGGTATTCTACCGGTACAAATCGCTTCTCGAAAAGAACATCGACGAGCTCTCGGCGCTGATCACAGAGGAAAACGGGAAGGTAGAGAGCGAGGCGCGTGCAGAGGTTCTAAAATCGGCGGAGCTCTGCGAATTCGCCTGCTCGTTGCCGCAAATCGCGCCAGGCGAAGTCCTCGAAGTAAGTCGCGGAGTCGAGTGCCGGCTCGAGCACTATCCGCTTGGTGTCGTTGCCGCGATTACGCCGTTCAATTTTCCCAACATGGTGCCGAACTGGTCGATTCCCAACGCGATCGCACTCGGCAACTGTCTCATTCTCAAGCCGTCGGAGCTCGTGCCTCTGAGCGCCGGTCGGATCGCGGAGCTCCTGAAGGAAGCGGGATTGCCGGAAGGCGTGCTGCAAATCGTGAACGGCGGCAAAGAAGCAGTCGAAGCACTGTGCGATCACCCGGGAATCGCGGCGATAAGCTTCGTCGGTTCCACGAAGATCGCGAAGGTTGTCTACAGACGGTCTACCGCGACGCTGAAACGGTGTCTCGCACTTGGTGGCGCCAAGAATCATCTCATCGTCATGCCCGACGCCGATCAGGAGATGACATCGAGCAACGTCGTCGCTTCGATGTCGGGCTGCGCCGGCCAGCGCTGCATGGCGGCGTCCGTGATGGTCGCGGTCTCAGACACAGATCGCATAATCGATCGAATGGTGGAGCACGCGCGCAAAATCGTTCCGGGGAAGGACATCGGGCCGGTGATCTCCGCGGCCGCGAAGGAGCGCATCGAGAAGTACATCGCTGAAGCTGAAGCCGCCGGGGCGAAAGTGCTCGTCGACGGAAGAAAGACGGTCGTGAAGGGTAAGGAGCGCGGATATTTCATTGGGCCGACGATCATTGACCACGTGACACCGCACATGCGAATAGCGCAGGAAGAGGTGTTCGGGCCAGTGTTGGTGATAATCCGCGCGAAGAATGTGGATGAGGCACTGAAAGTCGAGAATGCCTCGCCTTACGGAAATGCGGCGTCGGTGTTCACCGAGAGCGGTGGGACAGCGCGGTACGTGATGGAGCGCGCGAGCGCCGGCATGGTCGGCGTCAACGTCGGCGTTCCGGTTCCCCGCGAGCCGTTTTCATTCGGCGGATGGAACGAATCGAAGTTCGGGGTGGGCGACATCACAGGCCGCGGCTCAATCGAGTTCTGGACCCAGGCGAAAAAGATGACCACGAAATGGAACAGGGAAGCCGGCACCAACTGGATGTCGTGACCCTATTGGAGGCACTATGAGCGTGGATCGATCCGTAACATTCACCGGAATTCGTTTCGAGAATCCCTTTCTCCTCTCTTCGGCGCCGCCGACGGAATCCGAATCGAACATTACTCGTGCATTCGAATCGGGTTGGGGCGGTGTGGTGACGAAGACGATCGGACTGCATCCAGTCGTCAACGTCTACGGCGCGAAAGCCAAGTTCATGCGGACGACTCCCGACGACGCCAACGTCTCGATGAAGAAGCGGCCCGGCGCAGCGCTGCACTCGTCGTGGAACTGGGAGCTGATCTCTGACAAGACGCTGGAGTGGTGGGCGCCAAGGATTCGGCGGATCAAGGAATCGTTTCCGAACAAGGTGCTCATTGCATCCATCATGGCCGGATCAGGGAACGACAAGGAGCTCCAGCACTGGCAGGAGCTGGCCGAGACGTGCCAAGGCGAAGGAGCAGATGGTCTCGAGCTGAACTTCTCATGCCCCCACATGGACCGTCGCGACATGGGCAGCAACATCGGGAAGGATCAAGGGCTGTGCTCCGTGGTGACGGAGGCGGTGAAAGAGGTCGCGAAGGTGCCGGTATGGTGCAAGCTCACGCCGGCGACTGCAGACATCGTCGTCGAAGCAGGAGCATGCTTCCGCGGTGGCGCCGACGCAATCGTGTCTTCGAACACATTCCCTTCGATTCCGCTCATTGACCCAGAGACACTCGAATTTGAAATCAACGTCGATGGCTACGTCTCCAGTGGAGGCCTCGGGGGCCCGGCCATCCTGCCGCTCGCGCTGGCGAAAATGGCGCAACTCACGAAGGCGTTTCCCGACAAGAGTTTTTCCGGGATCGGCGGGATATCAGATTTCAATCAGGCGCTGTCTTATTTCCTGCTCGGGTGCGGAACGGTCCAGGTATGCACTGCTGCAATGCTAGACCAGGCCGTTGGGCCGAACGTCATCAAGCGCCTTTTGAGCGGTCTCGACAGGTTTCTCGAGCAACACGCAAAGGACGGCTGGAAACGTATCGAGGATTTTCGCGGCATAAGACGCGAGCGAATCGTGCTCCAATCAGAAATCCGGCGTCCCGATGCCGCGGAATATCATTCGGGCTACGAGAACGTCGAGGGCTATGCGTCGCCGCAACCCGACGAAGTGGAAGTGAGAAGCTGACATGACGGCAACCAATACCTCGGCGGTCGACCGCTCACGGCCGCGCAATAGCGCAAATGGGAAAGCGGACCTGCCAGAGATGCCGCCGTGCGATCACAAGCCGCGGCCGTACACCGGACCGTCGCGCGAAGACATCCTCGCGATGCGGAAGAAGTACACGAATCCCGCGATCTTTACCTTCTACGCGGAGCCGCTGCTCATCGTCGAGGGTTACATGCAGTGGTTGTTCGACGAGACCGGCAAGCGCTACCTGGACATGTTCGCGGGCATCGTCACCGTGTCGTGCGGTCATTGCCATCCGAAAGTCGTCGCTGCCATCGAGAAGCAGGTCGAAACACTGCAGCACACGACGACGATCTATCTCCATCCCAACTTCGCGCTCTTTGCGAAGAAGCTTGCGTCGAAGATGCCGAAAGGGCTTGATGTCACATATTTCGTGAACGATGGCAGTGAGGCGAACGATCTGGCGGTGACGATGGCGCGTCTCTATACCGGCCACAACGATGTGATCGCTCTGAGGAACGGCTACCATGGTGGGTCGCCGAGTGCGATGGGACTTACATCGCACAGCACGTGGAAGTACCCGATGGCGAGCCAACCCGGAATCCACCACGCTGTGAGTCCGGATCCGTATCGCAGTCCGTTCACCGGCAGCCCGGAGGAGATTGCGTCGAAGAGCGCTGAGGAGATCCTCCAAATCATCCGCTATTCGACGCCCGGAAAAATCGCCGCGTTCATCGCAGAGCCGATTCAGGGTGTTGGCGGTGCGACCTCGGGCGCGCGCAACTACCTCAGCGAAGCGTACAACATCACGCGCGATCACGGCGGCCTTTGCATCGCGGATGAAGTCCAGACGGGGTTCGGAAGAACTGGCGATCACTACTGGGGATTTGAGAACTTCGATGTCGTCCCCGATTTCGTCACCATGGCAAAGGGAATCGGCAACGGTGTGCCGCTGGGCGCGGTCACGACGAGGATGGAAATCGCCCAGTCTTTGACTCAGCGGACGCACTTCAACACGTTCGGAGGCAACCCGGTGTGCATGGCCGCCGGAATCGCCGTTGTCGATGTGATCGACGAGGAAGGCCTCCAGGAAAACTCACGGGTCGTCGGGAAAAAGTTGAAGGACGGACTGCGCGACCTCATGAAGCATCATCGCCTCATCGGCGACGTTCGCGGCATGGGGCTGATGCTTGGTGTCGAGCTCGTGCGGGACCGGACGACGAAACAGCCGGCGAAACAGGAAACGTTGGCAGTGCTCGAGGCCGCTCGCGAGATGGGCGTGCTCGTGGGGAAGGGCGGCCTGGACGGAAATATTCTCCGCATCAAACCGCCGATGTGCATCACGGCGGAGGACGCGGAATTCACGATCGACGTGCTTGGTCGCGCGTTCGGTGGTGCCGCGCACTAGGCGGGAGCGGGAAGCGGTAAGCGCGCGGGCGGGAAGGGTAGGCGAAAGGGGCGAAAGAAACGAGAGGAGTGCGACTCAGTGCAATTCGACCGCATCATAAAGGGTGGCAATGTCGTTACGCCCGCTGGGAGTTTCACCGGAGACGTTGGCATCACCGGTGAAAAGATCACCGCCCTCGCCGTCAATCTCGAAGCCGGGAAGTCGACCAAGGTGATCGACGCGAAAGGGCACCACGTGATTCCCGGCGTGCTGGACGTTCACGTGCACCTGGAGCTGCCGTTCTGCGGGACAGTTTCCGCCGACGACTACAGAACGGGAACGCGCGCCGCCGCGCGCGGAGGCGTGACAACGCTGATCGATTTCGCGATTCCGTACGCCGGCGAATCGCTCAACGATGCCGCTGAAAACTGGATGCGGAAGGCCGAAGGCAAATCGCTCATCGATTACACGTTCCACATTTGCATAACACGCTGGAACGACCACAAGGATCAGATCAAGGCGATGGTCGATCGCGGGTTCACCACCTTCAAGGAATTCATGATCTATGAATCAGAAGGTTGGCAATCCGACGACCGCGCGATGTTCGGCACTCTGGAGAAGATGAGGGAATACGGGACGATGCTGCTCGTCCACGCGGAGTCCGCCCGCGTCCTCGACGAGCTGATCGCGAGATCGCACACTCCGGAGCTCATGAAGCAATACGGAGCGAAGCTCCACCCGATGACGCGACCGAACTTCATCGAGGCGGAAGCAATCCAGCGCGCTGTACAATGGTGCGAGGCGACCGGTGGGCAACTCTACATCGTCCACATGTCGACGGGCGAAGGCGCCGACATTATCCGCGCAGCACAGGCGCGC
>DASQPS010000418.1:0-7000 GCA_035643845.1 Gemmatimonadaceae bacterium
CAGGAAATACCAGGCGTGGTACAGGTGCGTGGGCGCGTACCGATCGCTCAACCTCAGCGCCTTGTCGAATTCCTTGCGAGCGGCGGGCCAATCGAAATCATAAAAGACAGAGATGAATGCCAGCGAGGTGTGGACCTCCACTAGCGTGCTGTCATGTGCCATGGCGATTGCGGCGTACTCTTTCGCTTTGGGAAAATTCACTTTTGCCTTTGCGAAACCAAACGTCGCTTGCATGGCGTAGGCGTCGGCCAGCCCGGAATAAGCGAGCGCGTAGGAAGTGTCAGCGCGGATCGCCCGCTCGAAATATTCCAGCGCCTTCGCGAGGCCCACTGAGTCGCGCTTCTCGAAGAAATAGCGACCCTGGAGGTACAGATCATGGGCCTCGCTATTCTCCGTTGAGCGGTTAGCCGACGACGCCACCACCGCGGGCGAAATGCGCGGGAGCAACTGGCGCACGATCGACCGGGTGATGGAGTCCTGCACCGCGAACACGTCACGATTCAGCGCGTTGTTCAGGAAGTCTTCGGACCACACTTCCTTCCCGCTCTTCACGTCGAGGAGGCTCGCGGTCACTCGCCGACGGTTGGCCACTCGACGGACACTTCCAGCTACTATGAATTGCACGTGCAGCTGGCGCCCGATCTCGCGCGCGTCGAGGCCCTTTTTTTTGAGAGTAAAGGCGGACGTCCGCGCCATCACGCTGAGTCGACTTACTTTGCCCAATGCGGTCGTCAGCTCGTCGGCGAACCCGTCGCTGAATGGAAGGTTCGTCGAATCACCGCCAACGTTGTCGAACGGCAGCACAGCAATCGAGCGCGATGAATCCGTCGCATCGCTGGTGCTCGCTGGCTGAGCGCGGACCAAAGGGATGACAAGGTACGCGAGAGCGAGCGTGGCTACAGTTCCCGCCCCGAATAGCACTCGCCTCGTCGCCGGTCGAAGAGTACCCGTGAGCGTGCGCCTGACGCGACGCCAACGCGTCTGCAGATGCCCGACGACTCCGTCGACATGCGTCCCGACTCGGTCGAGGTACAGCAAGAACTCGCCAGCATCGGCATATCGTTTGGCGGGATCCTTTTGCAGCAGACGAAGCACCAGTCCTTCGAGCGCGGAGGATATTTCGACGCGCTGCGTCGTCAGCAGGATCGGCACATCGTGAAGGATTGCGAGCGCACTTGCAACTTCCTCATCGCGACCGAACGGCTTCCGGCCGGCGAGCATCTCGTAGAGCACGACACCAAGCGCCCACAAGTCCGCGCGACCGTCGACGTTGTCGCCCCGGATCTGCTCGGGCGACATGTACGACAGCGTGCCGAAAGCGGAGCCGTCCGTGACACTCTGGTCGCGCGCTTTGGCGAGCCCGAAATCGAGAATGCGTACACTGCCGTCGGGCAACAGCATTATGTTGCCCGGCTTCAGGTCGCGGTGGACGATCCCGGCCGTGTGTGCAG
Source organism: Gemmatimonadaceae bacterium (assembly GCA_035643845.1). Classification (GTDB taxonomy): domain Bacteria; phylum Gemmatimonadota; class Gemmatimonadetes; order Gemmatimonadales; family Gemmatimonadaceae; genus UBA4720. The sequence goes on from DASQPS010000418.1 coordinate 1,452, forward strand.
CTTGCAGACCCTCGCCGACTTGCCGCGCGATCTCGAGCGCTTCGCTAACTCCAATGCGCCCTTCCCGGGTCAAGCGGGCTCTGAGAGTTTCTCCCTGATAGAGCGACATGGCGAGGAAAAGCCAACCCGCATCAGTGGTTCCGACTTCGTGGACGGTACAAAGATTTGGATGGTCGAGCGCGGCAACCGCGCGCGCTTCTCGCAAGAACCTCGTTTTTGCGGAGGGATCGAGGTTGTAATGCGGGAGGAGGAACTTGAGCGCAACGGCCCGACCGAGGCGCGTGTCGTCGGCGCGGTAGACGATCCCCATCCCACCGGCGCCGAGCACTTCGTGCACATCAAATTGAGCGATGGTGTGACCGGCAATGCCGAGGAGATCAGGTTGCGATTCAGACTCGGTGCGCGGGGCGGCGTCGTATGGCGCGAACCGCACACTTGGCTCCGTGTCGGCTCGCAGCAAGGACTGGATGGCGCGTTGGAGCTCGGGGTCGCTGGTACCGAGCGATGCGAGACGGTTCGCCTGCTCGGTTGGATCGAGTTCGACGATCGCGTCGAAGCTTGCCTGGATTTCCTGCCAGCGCTGCGCGTTCACTGGGGCGGGTCGCCTTGGAGATCGAGCTTGAGCCAAGCGCGGGCAGCACGCAGCTCGCGCTTGGTCGTAGCAAGGGAAACTCCTTCGGCAATTGCGCTCTCCTCGAGGGTCAGCCCGCCAAAGTAGCGATGCTGGAGTAGCCGCCCCTGACGCGGACTGAACTGCGCGAGGCGCTTGAGCGAATCATCGAGATCGGTGATGCTCTCGAGATCTTCGTCGGACGAGCCCATGAACTCGTCAAGCTGTATCGGTCTCACTCCGGCGCCGCGTTTTTCTGCCAGGCGCGCGCGGGCGCGGTCGACAAGGAGATTCCTCATGATCTCGGACGCCAGCCCCAGAAAATGGGCGCGGTCCGGGAGCTCGACGCGAGGAGCGTCCACGAGACGGAGGTAGGCCTCGTGTACCAGTCCGGTGGTGTTGAGCGATCTCTCAGCTGGCGCGCGTCCCAGCCGGCGGTGCGCGAGCTCGTGCAGCCGGTGATAGACGAGCGGAATCAACCTGTCGCGAGCGCTTGCGTCTCCGGCGCTCCATAGCTGCAGGAGCGCTGTGACCTCGACCGACGCAGACGCCATGGCTTCCTCAGCTCGTCATCAGGGCTTCACGATAGGTGTTTACCCTGGACCCGGCAAGCTAAATGAGCCGGTTTGAGAAACGAACGCGTTACGGATTGGTGAAAGGAAGCGCCCCGGTTCAACGAAACAATCAAGGGTCCACAGGTCCCAGGGAGACGTTATGCCAATCCGCCCAACTCATTTCTCAGGCTTTGCTCTTCGCAAAACCGCATATATCGCCGGTGCAATCGTTACCGTGGCGGGACTCGCGGCGTGCGGGTCCGACCAGCCCGGACCGACTGGAGTCACATCGCCGCCAGACCTTTCTTCGGCGCAGGCTCCGGCGAGTGCGATTTGGCAGGAAACTGCGCGCTCATTGGTAGCGCAAGCGTCGCTCACCCCTCTCGCCGCAGCGCGCGCATATGGATTCGTCGGCGTGGGACAGTATCTGGCCGTTCAGAGAAGCGACGCTTCGCTCAACGATCTCGGAATATCGAACAACGAGGCCGCTCGAAGATCGCAGGTCAATCGCGGCGCCGTTGCCGGCGTGTCCGTGGTCGTGCTCCGCTACCTCTTTCCTGCGAAGGTGGAAGCGCTTGAAGAGATGGTGAAGGAGCAGGGAACTGGAATGGCTCGGGGATCGGATCAAATGGCTCGCGACTTCAGCGAGGGTGAGCGAATCGGCCGCGTGCTTGGCGCGGGCATAGTCACTCGCGCCACGTCTGATCATTTTGATGACGCGAACACCGCCGTGCCGCCGGATGGCGACGGCTTCTGGACGAGCAGCGCGATTCCCGCCCTCGCCGTTTCGGGTGGATCGGAACCTGGCGTGACGCGCTGGTTCATTACGTCTGCCAAGCAATTCCGTCCCGCCGCGCCGCCCGCGTTTGGCTCGCCCGATTTCAACTCAGCACTTGCCGAAATCCGGCGCATGTCGGACACGCGGACCAGCGCGCAAGCGGAGATTGCTGCACGTTGGGCGATGAACCCCGGCACCGCAACCGCGCCCGGATTCTGGCTCGATGTTGCATCACAGGAGATCGTCAAGCGCGGCGTCTCCGAGCGCGTTGCTGCGCACGTGTTCGCGCTACTTAGCGCCACGATGGCCGATGCCGTCATCGGTTGCTGGGATGCGAAGCTCACGTACTGGTTGATCAGGCCGTGGAAAGCAGACGAGGGCATCACCACTCTGGCCGCAGTCGGCAAGCCGAATCATCCCTCATATCCATCGGGCCACAGCTGCGTATCCTCGTCAGCGGCGGAAGTGTTGGGTACGGTGTTCGCCGACAAACGTGCGGAGTTTGACGCGATGGCGGCGGAAGCGGGGTTGTCGCGCATGTACGCCGGAATTCATTATCGATTCGACATCGACGCGGGCGCAGCCCTCGGCCGGAGTGTGGCGCGGTTCGCAATTGCTGCGGATGCGACCGGGAGCTCCGTACTCACGGACCGATAGCTGTCGGGTTGATGCCGATCCGCTGCCTGAACTGCAGAGAACGGGATCCGAGATGGCAGACATCAAGATGTTAGTTGTTAGGTAATGACCGGGAGACCGGTAACCTCGCTTAATCGGCTGAGAGTGGTCTTGCGGACCTATCTAACAACTAACTTCTAACGCTCTGACACCTCGGATCCCGTTCCCTTCCAGTTAAAGTGTTCCTCTGTATTTGATTTCGTCCTTTTTCCGGATAATCACTGGAAATCGAAGAACACTTCGCGACTTCAGAGCCTTCCGGCACCCGCATTGCGTCGCGTTCGAAATGAAGCTCGCGTGCCCCCATGGCAACGCGGCGATGCCCGTTTTCAGAGGCATCGAGTCGGAGAGGTACGAAATTGTACAGAATAGAATTCACACAAGAGGCATTGAAGCGGGTCCCCACGGTTCGGGAGACCGGTCGAGGTAATTGCACGGCTGAGTCGATTGCAACGGCGCTCCTTGTGATTTTCCTGCTCGTCCCGTCCACTACTCGTGCCGAGATCGCACCATCGATAGGCGCACACCGCGGGCAACAGCAACAGTTGCGACGCCAAGCTTTCTATCGCGGCAGCGGAGCTGTCACGGTGTGCCATTCGTGGAACGTCAGGTCTGACCCAATAGTCGTCGCCTTCAGGCGACGTCGCCGCGCACCATCGCTCTCTCGCGGTTGGCTTCCAATCCTCCCGGCGCGCTTGGGCGATTCGCTTCTCGAAGCCGTTAGCACTTCGCCTTACGAAAAGAGTCGGCCGTCTCGGTCACCGAAGCTGAACTTTCTCGACGGCTGCCGCGCCAATCCTCCGCCGCCGAAGGATCGGTACGCGGCATTGTCTCTCACTCAGCGGAGAGCGACTGCCACATGAATAATTCGCATCGAACGATTTGCTATCTGGTTGTGTTCGCGCTCAGCGTCGCGACCCCAGTGCACCTCCAGGCGCAGAACAAGAAATCCTGCCACATCCTCTGCGCTCCTGCTTTCAGTGTCTGGACCGAGCTGCATCGCTCCCATATTGCGGATCATCCGCGTGTGCAGAGCCTGACGACCGGCGCGATCACCCGGCTGCCATCGAAGAACAACCTCCTGCTGCTGTTCCTGACGTCGATCCCCACGCAGCTGCCCCGATTGTCTCTGCTATTCAACGTCAGCTGGCTGCCGAACTCGAGCACCCGCGTCAATCCATTTACCGATTACTCGGCGTCCGACGTCGGTGAGAATATCCGCGCCAACATGCCGGCCGTTTCCGGCGGTGCGAGCTTCGCCGTTGTTACAACCGATCAGACCAAAGGCTGGCTCGATGTGACTCCGTATCTGGCCGATCTGTTCAGTCCGGCGGCCGAGCCCGATGAGACGAGCGCCTACACCCACAAGCTCGACCTCGGAGTGACGAGCACAGTCGGGCCATTCACGGCCCTGGCGAAGAAATCGTGGCTTCACGGCGTCCGACTGTCGGGAAATCTCGACTGGGTCGCCACAGGTCTGCCGAAGCGTGGCGACGAGCTGCCAAAAGGGGAGCGTGTCTATCTCGACAGGGCGAAGGGAATCACCGCGTCGTTTGCGCTCGTGCTTCCTATCGCGCCTTTGCCGTAGCGAGGGATGCAGGAGCAACGGAGGAAGACATTGGAATGACGAGAAAAATTGCGGCGAAGCAGGTGACACTCTTGATGGCGGTGACCATCTGGGCTTGCGGCCGGGGCAGTACGCCCGGTCGGGAGGCGACGAACGGCAGCGCGCCTGGCGGTAGCGGCGCGTCCGCGGGGATCGGTGCGCCGGCAGACGGCACCTGGCCGATGCAGGCAGGCGATTACGCAAATACGCGCTACAGTCCGCTCAATCAGATCACCGCCGCCAATGCAACGCAGCTGCAGATGGCGTGGTCGTTCTCGACGGGCTACACCCACGGTCACGAAGGAGCGCCGCTCGTCGTCGGCAACACCATGTACATCGTGACGCCGTTTCCCAACGTCGCCTACGCACTCGATCTCACGAAGCCTCAGCCGACTCTCAAGTGGAAATTCGAGCCGCATCCCGACCCGGTCGCGATCGGCAAGGCGTGCTGCGACATCGTCAATCGAGGCTGGGCGTTCGCCGACGGAAAACTGATCTACAATCTGCTCGACGACCATACAGTTGCAGTAGACGCCGCCAGCGGAAAGGAGGCGTGGCGCACCAAGATGGCCGAGGTCACCGACGGCCCCACCATGACGATGGCTCCCTTCGTGGTAAACGGGAAAGTTTTCGTCGGCAACAGCGGCGGTGAGATGGGCGTGCAGGGCTGGCTCGCTGCTCTCGATGTTGGATCAGGCAAAGAACTATGGCGCGCCTACTCCACCGGTCCCGACAGCATGGTCAAGATCGGACCGAACTATCACCCGTTCTACTCGTGGCTCAAGGGCGACAACGTCGGCGCGAAATCGTGGCCCGGCGATGCCTGGAAGCACGGAGCCGGGGCCGTGTGGGGTTGGATCAGCTACGACCCCGATCTGAATCTGATCTACTACGGCACATCGAACCCCGGCCCGTGGAACCAGGCCCAGCGCCAGGGCGACAACCTCTTCACCAGCTCCGTGCTCGCGCGTGATCCGGGCACCGGCGATCTGCACTGGGCCTACAGCTTCACGCCGCACGATCAATGGGATTACGACGGCGTCAACGAAGACATCCTCGTCGATCTTCCGATCAAAGGACAAACCCGAAAAGTTCTCGTGCATTTCAATCGGAACGGCTTTGCCTACACTATCGACCGGACCACCGGCGAAGTCCTGGTGGCCGAGCCATTCGGCTACGAGAACTGGGCGAGCCGGATCGATCTCACCACCGGTCGTCCCGTGGTTAATCCATCGATGACTACGCACCCGAACGAATGGACGTACAACGTCTGTCCGCCGGACATCGGCGTGAAAGATCAGAAACCGGCCGCGTACTCACCGCGCA
>DASQPS010000419.1:0-2927 GCA_035643845.1 Gemmatimonadaceae bacterium
CTCGAGCTTCGGCCCGAACCGGACCATCGCGTGAAAGATCGATCGTCCCAGATGACGTGTCGTGCGCTCGATGTAGCGCACGTGGTGCGCGAGCTTTCCGAATTCGCCGTAGCGCTTGAATCGTGCTGCGTTCAGCCACCGCGTCGGATACCAGGTCAGGTAAAACGGAGTTGCGTTAGCCATCGCCGAGAGCTTCTCTTTGAACGAGGACTCGGGGTTGACGATGTTGAACGCAAGCTTGAAGTGGTAGTCGACCGCCTCGCGGGCGATAAACAAGCGCATGATCTCCGACGATCCCTCGAAGATGAGATTGATCCGGAAGTCGCGCATCGCTCGCTCAACCGGTATACCGACCTCCCCGCGACTCCGCAGAGAATCCGCCGTCTCGTAACCGCGGCCGCCGCGTATCTGCACGGTGTCGTCGATGATCCGCCATCCAGCTTCAGTGTTGAACAGCTTGGCGATGGCGGCCTCGAGCCGGATGTCGTAGCCACCTTGTTCGTACAGCGCGGCCGACAGCTCCGCGACGGCTTCCATCGCGAAAGTGTACGCCGCCATGCGTGCGATCTTCTGAGCCACCGCTTCGTGCTTGCCGATCGGCTGCCCCCACTGCACGCGCTCGTTCGCCCACTTTCGAACGATGGAGATCATCTGCTTGCCCGCGCCCGCGCACCCGGCCGGAATAGTGAGACGTCCGGTATTGAGAGTTATCAGCGCGAGCTTTAGTCCCTTCCCTTCACCCCAAAGAATGTTCTCCCGCGGGACTTTGACGTTGTTGAAGCGGATGACGCCGTTCTCGATCGCTTTTAGCCCCATGAAACGGAGTCGATGGACGACCTCGACGCCGGGCATCGACGCCTCAACGATGAAAGCCGTAATCTGCTTCACAGGCTTTCCGTTTATCACCTTCTCCGGTGTTCTCGCCATCACGAGGAACAACTCAGCGCGTGTCCCGTTGGTGCACCACAGTTTCTCGCCGTTGATTACGAAATACTTTCCGTCCGCGCTTGGCGTTGCGGTGCAGCGCATGTTCGCCGGATCTGACCCGGCGTCGACTTCGGTGAGCGCAAAAGCGGAGATCGCTCCCTTGGCGAGCCTCGGGAAATATTTTCGCTTCTGTTCCTCGCTGCCAAAAAGGTTGAGGGGCTGCGGAACTCCGATCGACTGGTGGGCGGATAGCATCGCGGTAAGCGATCCGTCCTTCGACGTCACCATCTCGATCGCGCGGATGTAGCTCATTTGGGACAGGCCAAGTCCGCCGTACTCTTTCGGGATCTTGATTCCGAAGGCGCCCATGTCGCGCAGCTCCTGCACGAGCGGTTCGGAGATCTGGCCTGTGCGATCGATTTCATCCGAATCGACGCGTTCCATGAACGCGCGCAGCTTATCCATGAACGGTTTCGCGCGTGCCTCCTCGGCCGCGTCCGACGGTGGATGCGGATGAATCAGATCCAGCCGGAATCGTCCTAGAAACAGCTCGCGAACGAAGCTTGGGTGCTCCCACTCCGTTTCGCGCGCGCGCTCGGCCACGTCGCGCGCTTCTTTCTCGGTCGCGGTTCCTACTGAGATGTCGCTCATGTGCGTTTCAGGAAGATAACAAGTCCACCAATGGAAATCGCCGCGAATGAGAACCACTGAATCGCGTAGTTCCGGTGTGGTCCTTCATCGAGCGGCGTGGGCTCCACGCGCGGAGGTGGGTTTCCGACACGACCGGAGTCTGTCAGCACGACATAGTAATTCGCGATCGGATACGGAAGGAGCTTTTGCACATCCGGTCTGTACAGCCGTCGCATCGACCTCGGCCGCGCGCGATTCAATGAATCGAATGGCCCCTGCGTTGGGAAAACATCGACGAAACCGTTCGCGTCGACGGTGTCGCTCTCGCGCCATCGTTTGGTATCGATCGTCACGCCGTCAGGTGAATAGACCCATCCGCGATTCACGAGCACAGCGGTATCCGTTCCCTGCCTTCGGACGGGCGTGATGATGTTGACGCCCGGCGAGCCCTCGCGTCCGCGCAGTGTGAGCACGAGCTCGTTGGGATAATCGTAGACGCCTCGAATTCGAACCCGCCTGAAGTGCGACACCGACGTATCGGCCGGAAGTGAATCCAGCGGAACTTCGGGAGCGTCGCGCCGCGATGCGACGATCGCATTCGCCGCTCGCCGCGCGGAAAGCCGCCGCAATTGCCAGAAGCCGAGCGAAATCGACAGCGCAGCGAAGGATATCGCGAGAACGCTGAGGATCCATTTCCGAAGAGTCACTCAGGAAATATCGTCAAATGCCGTTAGAGCGGTTCAGCTTCGGCGCGACGTCAGGATGCGAGATGTGGTACCAGGCACCTGGTACCTGGTACCTGGTACCGCCCTTCACTAACCGCCCTTCACCCACCGCCTCTTAGAAAAGCGACATCTGCTCGCCCAGCAGATCCGGATCGACTGGAGTCTGTCCGAGCCTGTACTGAAAATCGCGCGCAGTCGCCGGACTATGCCCCGAGAAATGGTTCGCGACGTATCCGAAGACGTGCGTCACCTTCTCCGACATCCCTTCTATCGCTTCGCTCCACCCCTCAACTTCGCCGGAGCGATCGACCTGCACACGCGAGTAATCCACGAGATCGCGATTCGGTCCCATCCATCGTATGTAGGCGAAGTCGGCGGTGGGCCGCGCCGCGAGACTGAGCATCAGCTTGCGCGGAATCCAACGCCCGTCCACAAGCGCGAGCGCGATGTTGTGCTCCGACAGAAGTGCGAGTACGCCGTCCGTAATCCAGCCCCGATGCCTGAATTCGATCGCGATCCGCAAATCCTTCGGCACTCGGCTAATAAAGTCGACGAGCGCGGGAAGCTCGCCTGGCTGAAAGTCAGGGCCGGTCTGAACGAGAACCGGCCCGAGCTTGTCGCCAAGCTCGCGCGCTCGCTCGAAGA
>DASQPS010000420.1:0-14567 GCA_035643845.1 Gemmatimonadaceae bacterium
ATCAGAACCTCGATGATCGAGAATCCGTTCTTCGGGCGCTTCATCAAGTGTGCTCCATCTCCCAGCAATTCCGTCCGCGCACCGTCGGGAAAGAGTACTTTGGCGGCCGGTAACATTCGCTGAAGTGCCCATAATATGGCAAGGCGTTGGCCACACACGCCGGAGGCTGCAACTATATGTCGCAAACAACTTTAGACTTGCAGACCTAACCTTCTGCAGCAGGGTAAGAACTTGCAATTTGCGACACGTTCTGCAAAGTGCTCACACTAGATTTACCGCCGCCGAAATGGCAAGAAAAAGCCTCGACATTGTTGCGGTCGAGGCCTTTTGATTCAGTCGGGGCGCCCGGATTTGAACCGGGGACCTCCTGCTCCCAAAGCAGGCGCGATACCGGGCTACGCTACGCCCCGAATTGTTCCGCAACTTACTATAAACGGCCTTGAGCGCGCAACGAACTTAGCAAAGCGCGAAACGCACGGCTGCGATGGCTGTTGCTCGCGGTTTTCTGCAATCGCACCTCTGCAAACGTTCCACCGAGCTCCGGCGCGTCGAAATATGGATCGTAGCCAAATCCGCCGTTGCCTCGCGGCGCGCTTAGAACACGCCCTTGAATTTCTCCGCGCTGGATCTGCTCTCCGCTCGCATCCTTGAACGCCGCGACGCAGACGTAGCGGGCGGCATCTGTGAACGCTGTTCCTTTGCTCGATCGTGCCGCGCTCATGCGCTCCACGAGTTTTGTATTGTTAGCGGCGTCCAAAGCGGCACCGTGCAGATCGTCGCGGCCCGACCATCTCTTGCTGTACACACCCGGCTCACCACGCAGGGTCTCGACGCACATTCCAGAATCGTCGCCGAAGGTCGGCTGACCACCCGACACCTCGAAGAAGTACCTTGCTTTCGCAAGAGCGTTCTCTTCGAAGGTCTCGTAACACTCGAGAGCGTCTTCAGCAGCACCGGACGCGATTCCGAGCTGCGTCGGGTCGGTCACTTCGACGCCAAATTCGGCGAAGATCTCGTGAAGCTCCCGCAGCTTTCCCTCGCTCCGTGTGCCGAGAAGGAAGACTCGGCGGGTCACTCCGAGAGGGCTTGGGTTTGTGCAGCGTCCAAGGTACGAATCCCGGACATTGCAAGCTCAAGGAGTCGGTCGAGCTGTGCGCGGTCGAAGGTGCCGTGTTCACCGGTTCCCTGCACTTCCACGAATCGCCCCTCGCTGCTCATGACAACGTTCATATCAACCTCGGCTCGAACGTCTTCTTCATAGTCGAGGTCGAGGCGAGGCTGTCCGTCTATCACTCCGACGCTCACAGCAGCCACGCGACGTTTGACCGGAGTTTGTTGGAGCATGCCATCGGAGACCATCCAAGCGAATGCATCTACGATAGCGACAGAGGCGCCAGTGATCGCTGCTGTTCTGGTGCCTCCGTCGGCAACAAGCACATCGCAATCGAGCTTTATCGTGAATTCGCCGAACTTGAAATCGTCGAGCATTGCGCGCACGCTACGACCGATAAGTCTCTGAATCTCCTGCGTGCGTCCGCCAATTTGCGCCCGCTCTCTCGACGTACGGGTGCGCGTGGCCCGCGGCAGCATCGCGTACTCCGCGGTGAGCCAGCCTTCGCCGCTGCCGCGACGCCAACCTGGAACACCTTCTTCGACGGACGCCGTGCACAACACGCGCGTCGTACCGAACGCGATCAGGCACGAACCCTCGGCGTATGGCGCGACGTGGCGCTCGAATGTGAGTGGCCGAAGCTCGGATGCTGCACGGCCACTCCGTGCACTGCTACTTGTTTTCACTAAACTTTCCTATGATTGCAGTCGTCGACTGACCAGGAGTGAGTGGTACGACGATGACTTTGCCTCCACGCCGTCTTACGTCGCTTGCACCAACGATCGTTTCCTCGGTGTAGTCGCCGCCCTTCACGATGACGTCTGGTTCGAGCAGCTGGACAAGCTCGAGCGGCGTGTCCTCTGGGAAAACGACGACGAGGTCAACGACTTCCACAGCGGCAAGAACATAGGCTCGCTCACTCTCGCTTCGAATCGGACGCGACGCTCCCTTGAGCCGCCGAACTGAATCGTCGCTATTGATACCGACCACGAGCGCATCCGCGGCTGCGCGCGCCGCGGTGAGCAGGTCGATGTGTCCGGGGTGGAGCAAATCGAACACGCCGTTCGTAAATGCAACGCGACCCTTCGCAGCCACTCTCCAGCGCTTCGCCTCGGGCCACGTCGCGATCTTCGTTGAGGGGATCCTTGGGTTCAGAGCCCGCTCACTATCAACGGATGGAAATGGAGAACTTTCTCCTTGTTGAAAGGCAGCTTGATGACCTGGTCGTAATCGGCGGAGACGGAAATAGTGGACGGCGATCTCGTAATGGTAAGTTCCGCAGCTTCGGGGGGCAGTCCGAGCGAGTCGGCGAGTGCCGCCATGTGTGATGAAATCTTCGCGTCGGTCATTGTCGATGCAAACTCGGCATCCGAGCGCATTGCGTCTTCGTATTGGTACGCGTGGAAGTAGGCCTCCCCAAATCCGAATGCGTAATAGATCGCGAGGACGAGGACTACAATCGAGAGGAGACAGCCGAGCCTGCTGGCGCCTCGACGAGCTACCACTGAGACTGGGCTCCCTCGATTACATCATTCACGATTTGCTGTATGGCTTGCGAGCGACCGGCTGCTTCGCCGCGTTCTTCGTACTGTCCTTCGGCGAGAAGTCCTTTTCGCTGCCACAAAGTCTTGCCCGTTACCTGATCGATCATCTCGATGTCGACGACAAGCTGGAGCAGGCGCCGCGCAGTGGTGGTCTGCTTGTTGTTTGCGCTGTACCCGATAGGGATGTCGGTCTCGTATCGCTGGATGGTTCCTCGCACCAGCGCATTTGCTTTCGCCTCAGATGCATCGCGAAGTCCAAGGCGGGAATGCAATCGGCTTCGGAGCGAATCCGTCAGCTCTCGAGGGATGTCGGGGGTTGCTGTCTGATTCTCGAAAGGAACGATGGCAACCGTCCTTATATGAGAGGGTAACCCGCCACCCGTAAACCCGTACGGGAAACACGCCGCCAGCAGCAGCAGGACAAGACTATAAGCTCCAGATCGAGGCATCGAAAGATCCAGGTTGTTCGCGCACGACAGTAATGCGCAGAGATCTCCGCGATCCAGGCGCACTGAACGTAAGGCTGCCGTCATCTGCACGCGTGAGGCTCTCCGCGATTTTTCCGTTGGAGATGTGCTGCACCTCAACGAGAGTATCTCCCTTCAGGGCCAGTCGCCATTCCAAGGGACGCCCGATGTCCGCGCGCGTCAGCGATCCATCGACGCGAACGACTGTGTCCGGCAGTGGCGGAATGGCAAGGCGTCCAAGCGCGGCCCAAAGAAGCGGCGTGGGTGGTATGTACCGGCGGGCAAGATCCGAACGCGGCGTTCGGAGCGAGTCGCCAATAAGAATCGCTCCGCCCGCACCAAGGCCGCCGCCGAGGAAAAAGTCCAGGCGTGCGCTGTCGGGAGCCGCAGTCCGTATCGACCCGTCCCCGCGGGCGGCGATATCTCCCTCCTGATATTCCCATGTAAATACCAGTTGGCGATGGCCCGCAGGCATCGAGATCGGCGGCAGGGCTCGGTCCGGCGCGAGTACCCCCTTGAGGGGAGCTGCGGCCGGCGCGCACGCCACCACCGCGAGTGACACCAGGAGCGCTCGCTTCATCGCGAGTCGACTCGGGTAATTCGATCGCCCTGAACAATTTTGTCGAGCACATCGAGACCGGCGATGACCCGTCCGAAAACTGTATAGTGTCCGTCGAGGTGTGGCTGTGGGGAATGCGTGATGAAATACTGACTTCCGCCTGTGTCGGGTCCGGAGAGAGCCATCCCCACCGCCCCGCGCTCGTAGCGATTGGGATTCATCTCGTCGCGTATCGCGTATCCGGGACCGCCATTCCCATCGTCTCGTGGGTCACCGTCCTGCGCTACGAAATTCGGCACGACACGATGGAAGCGTGTGTTGCGATAGTAACCGGAGCGAGCGAGCGCCAGAAAATTCGCCACTGTCAACGGTGCGGCGTCGCCGAAGAGCTCGAGTCGGATCGGCCCTCGAACGGTGTAAATCGTGGCATTTGGCTTTCTTCCAGTCGATGCGGGGATGACTATCGATCTGACAATGCCTTCGTAAAACCCAATCGGCTTGGCCAACCCGGGAACATCGGACCAAGTCTTCCAGAAAGGGAGTGACGCAGCAGCCGTGCGCTCGAGTGGATCCGCCGGCACCGGTCGTGCCGCCAAACGCTGCAGCGTTGCCGCATCGAGCGAGGTGCTGTCTTTTTTCCAGAGCGCGCCAATGTACTGGATGGCGGCAAGCCGTGCGTCATTCGCCGAATCGTGAGCGGCCGCATCGTAGCTGGCAAGAACAGCCCTGAGGTCTGCAACCGATGGCCGGTCAGCGAGTGCGCCGATAATTGTCGCGCGCACATAAAAGTCGGGATCGGACAAGCCCCCGATCAATAGAGCGTGAACGGTGTCCTCTAGCGGCATTCCTGCACTCGGCGAGAGCGCAGCGTAAGCAGCCTCCCGAACGCGCGGATCCGCGTCACGAGTGAGCGGTGCTGCGCGACTAAACGCAAAGGCGCGATCAAGAGTGTCGCCTTCAGCGGATGCTACGGCGGCGCGCAGGCGCCAGTCTGGATTACCGACCCATTCCGTGAGCGCCGGCGGACGCAAACCAGCCCGCGCCGCGGAAGCCAGGAGCGACGATCGATACACGAGCGAAGTGTCGGCGGCCCAAAGACCCGGGAAATCCGGTGCGTCCACAGTGAGAACGGTTCCGAAGCTTTGCGCTGCGGCAACACGTACGTTCGCGTCGACATCGTGCGTGGCGTAAGTGAGCGCGGCTTTCGCGACAGGGCCGTAGGTTGCGATCGAGCGTATGGCGTTGATGCGCACGTGGGGGTCAGGGTCGCCAACCAATCGCGAGAGAACGACGAGTGCTTTAGTTCCGAGCGAGTCACCTGCGGCGGATTTAGCGATTCCGCGCGCGATCTCAGCTCTCGCGAGTTGACCGCCGCGTCCTGGATCCGCGTATGGGCCGCCAGGCGCCAGCACCGATCGCGGTTGGTTTTCGCGTACGATCGGCGACGACTCGAGCGCGAGAAGATCGCCCACGCCTGCTGGGACGCGCGTGCGAGCAATCGCATATGCGGCCGCCCAAACGACAGAAGGATTTCCGTTATGGAGATACGGCTCGATGTCTTTCAGAGGGACGGGTCTGAGCTTGGCGCTCGCGAGCAATAGTTGTATCGCGATGTCCGGCCGATAATAGCTTTTGAGAGCGCCGGCTAGCACATTGCGGGTAGGCGCACCGATCTCGCCAAGCGCCCACGCCGCTTCGCGCGCAACGGAAGAATTTGAAGCGAGGGCGATTCTCAGCGCGTCAATCGTCGATGTGTCTCGCAGCAGGCCAAGTGCATACGCCGCGTTAGCGGCAACGATCGTGTCACGATCCGCAAGCAGCGCACGAAGGCGAGAAAGTCCACCGCGACCCCGCTGGATCCCAACCTGACCAATCGAGAGTGCGGCCGCCGCGCGAAGTGTTCGCCAGCGCGTTGCGAGCGCACGTTCTATGAGAGCCGTATCGAGCTGACGGGTATCGGTCATCGCCAGGAGTCGGGCGTAAAGCGCGACGTCCCGCGCGCCGACGCCGCCAGGCAATCTCTGCGCGCGCGCTGATACGCTCGCCACCGAGATCGGTCCGACTATCAGCCCGAGCAGCAAAAACGATTTACGAAGCAGCATTCTCGAGAAGTTTGCGGAGTGGTTCTGGCAACGTGGTCAAGCGCGAGTCGCGTGTAAGGCAAACAAGCTTCGTCGAAGCGGAAACGAACCGTTCTCCTGTTTCGGCGTTGGAAATAACGTAGTCAAAGGTAAGAGTGCGCGATCGCACTTCGCTGATAGTTGTCGTGACTCGAATGAGGTTGTCGTAGCGGGCACCGGAATGAAAGCGAAGGCTGGCCTCAACAACAGCGAGAGCAACGTTCTGACGTTCCAGCTCTGCGTAGGGCGTCCCAAGCGCTCTAATGAACTCCGTTCTTCCGATCTCGCACCAGATCAGATAATTGGAGTGATACACCACCTGCATCTGATCGGTCTCGGCGTACCGTACGCGGAACTCCACGCTGTGCGCCATGCCGCGACTTGATGTTGATGTCATCTGAGGGGGAATTCCGAAAATGCCGTTGCTGGCCTTCTTTGTAAAGGCTGCTGTCAACGCTAACTTGAGCCGTGCTGAAAGGCCCGTGCTACATAGTCTCCGATGCGCATCTGGGCGTTGCTAGTCCGCAGATCGAGCGATCGTTCGTCGGTTTTCTGCGCGGGCTGGCCGGCGAAGCGGCCTCGCTTGTGATCAACGGAGATCTTTTCGATTTCTGGTTCGAGTGGCGGACGGTCATACCACGAGCAAGCTTTCGCGCGCTCGCGGCCCTCTCCTACCTCAAGGACTCCGGCGTCGAGATTCTCTGGGTAGCCGGAAATCATGACTGTTGGGGCGGCGATATCCTGCGAGACGATGTTGGGGTGTCGTACATCGTCGGGCCGTGGACGGGGAGTATCGCCGGCTGGAATGCGCGCATAGAACACGGAGACGGTTTGCGTGAAAGGGAGGATCGCGGGTACCGGATGATCCGCCCAATCCTCCGCAATCCTATCGCCATCAAAGCGTTCCGAATGATCCACCCCGACTGGGCAACACGACTGGCGCACGGCAGCTCCAACGCGAGCAGAACTTATAGAGCCCGCGACGAAGGACGCGGATTGCGTGCTCTTGCTGCCGCGCAATTGGAGCGCGAGCAAGACCTCGACTTGCTCGTGTACGGCCACTCCCACGTGCCGGCGCTGGAAAGAATCGGGACGAAGGGAATATTTGCGAACGCAGGCTCCTGGCTCGACGCGCCCACGTACCTCAGAGTGACCGACGAATCGGTCGAGCTGCTGGAGTGGAACGGGTCAACCCAGGGTAAGTGCCTCGACTCGGTCAATCGATGAGCCGAGGAAACGTTCTCCAAGCGCCAGGAAAGTATCCGGCGCGTCGGACGCGATGAACCGATATCGCGCCTGATTTGGAGTAGCGTTCTCCAAGGCATTCGCGCGCAGAACTTCTCCGGCTTCCCTGGCAGTTTCCTCGGCGCTGTCGATCAATCGGACCTGCCGGCCCACGACATTTCCGATGACGGTTTTCATCAACGGATAGTGAGTGCAGCCGAGAACGAGGGTGTCGACCTCGGCTGAGACCAGCGGCGCGAGGTAGTTACGTGCGATCGCGCGGGTCGGTTCAGTATCAACCCAGCCTTCCTCGACAAGCGGTACGAACAGAGCGCACGCCTGCGCGGTTATGCGCGCGTCGGGAAGGAGCTTCTGGATTTCCTTTTCGTATGCGCGCGACCGGATTGTGCCAGCCGTACCGATCACGCCAACCTGTCTGGTTTTCGTCGCACCGGCGGCGGCGCGGGCGCCGGGCTCGATTACACCGACGATGGGCAGGTCGAACTCTTCTCTCAGGGCAGGTAATGCGTGTGCCGTGGCCGTATTGCAGGCGACGACCACCGCCTTCACTCCCTGGTCGCGAAGATAAGACGTAATTTCGCGGCTGTATCTCAGGACGGTGTCGGGACTCTTTGGTCCGTATGGGACCCGTGCCGTATCACCGAAGTAGATGATGCTTTCATTCGGCAGCTGTGCGATCATCTCGCGAACTACGGTGAGCCCGCCCAAGCCCGAATCAAAAACGCCGACGGGAGCGTTGCTGCTCATCGCATTCGTATCGAGGCATATATGGACACGGACCTCTCACTCGAAACCGCGCCCACGTTCGCTCGGAAATCCCAAAGGTTGGCTGCGACGTAAGCATCGGCACCGGAGAAAAGGTGGTTGAAGATGATCGCAGCGATCCAATCTTCGTAATGCGTCCGTCTAGCCTTGATCCGATCGGGCGTAAACCGACTCGCAATCCACGTATCTGGAATTGGAAGTCCGGTCTTTGAATCAATGATGGCGATGCCCGTCGACGGATCCGTCTTGTAAGTCGCCACCACGCTATCGTGGGCAAGTCCCTTAGCCTCGGCTAAATCCTGCGCCGCCTTTCGCGCCATCCCAAGCGAGCCTATCTCGATAACGGTGAAGATCATGGCCGCTTTGTCGCGCCCGAATACCGTCTGAGCATACCCTGGCAGCACAAGGGATGTGAGGAATGCGCGACGTGGGGTCATCGGCGGTCGCGAGGCGGTATCGGGCTGCGGCTGCAAGATGGTCGAGGTTTTCTGCTGTCCGACGCCCGCGCGCGCGCTGTCGCGCTGTTGTGCACTGGCGGATTGCGGGCAAACGAGCGAAAAACCCAAAGCCATCACCAGCGCCGGCGTGGCGGGAGAGTGTGGGAATCGAACCCACCCGACCCTACGAAGTAAGGTCACAGTGATTTTGAAGATCACGGAAGCCACCAGGCTCCATCCACCCCCATTATCGTCACTCGACTTCGATTGCAACCGCTCCCCGCTCGGTGATTTCTCCGATGACTACAGATCCGGCGACCCGTGAAAGATACTTGGCGGCATCCCCTCGGCCGATGCATACGACGAGCCCGCCAGAAGTCTGCGGATCGGTGAGGATGGCGCGATCCTCGTCAGTTCCCTTTTTCCAGAGGACGAGGTCGCGCAGATAGTCCGCGTTTCTCCGAGAACCGTCGGTTACAAATCCGGCGCGGACGGCGTCGCGCGTGCCGGCAAGGACCGGCACGGAATCCATGACGACGCGGAGACTGACGTTGCTCGCACGTGCGATATGCGAAAGATGGCCGAGCAAACCGAAGCCTGTGATGTCCGTTGCGCAGCGCACGCCGACGGCTAGCGCCGCGCGGCTCGCAGGTCCGTTGAGAGCCTTCATTGCCGCGAGCATCGCCTGCTGCGCATCAGGAGGAAGCTTTCCGCGTTTTGCGGCGGTTGCGAGGATTCCATTGCCAATCGGTTTGGTGAGGATCAGCTGGTCTCCGGGTTTGGCGCCGGCGTTGGTCAGGAGAAAATCAGGATGAGCGCGACCCGTCACCGCGAGTCCGTACTTCAGTTCGGTATCGATTACGGTGTGTCCGCCGACGACAAGCGCGCCGGCTTCGTGAACTTTGTCCTGGCCGCCGGCCAGAATTCGAGAAAGAACATCGAGCGGCAAACTCTTCGTCGGAAACGCGACGATGTTGAGAGCGGTGAGCGGTTGTCCGCCCATTGCGTAGACATCCGAAAGCGCATTCGCGGCGGCGATTTGACCGAAGTCGTAAGGATCGTCGACGATGGGCGCGAAAAAATCCACCGTCTGCACTAGCGCGAGATCGTCAGACAGGCGAAACACGCCGGCGTCGTCGAATGTCTCTCGGCCGACGAGGAGACGCGGATCGCGTTGAATTGGAAGCGCGGCCAGCGCGCGGGATAGGTCACCCGGACCCATTTTCGACGCTCAACCGGCGCACGCCGCGAACTCGGTGAGGCGAAAGAGCTCTTCGCGGGTCGGTGACATACCCATTGTCGCCGACGTTATCTATTTGGAAGATGCCGCGGCAGCGATGACGTCGATTTCCACGAGCGCTCCGCGGGGCAATCCAGAGACTTGCACCGTAGATCTCGCCGGCCTCGCTGAACCGAGCCACTTGCCATAGACCTCGTTCACGGTTGGAAAGTGGGCGAGATCGTGGAGGTACACGGTGGTTCTGACGACGTCCGCCCAGGAGATGCCAGCCGTCTTCAGCACTTCCTCCAGATTCGCCATCACTCGCTCAGTCTGTTCGACAATCCCACCGTCGACGATTTTACCGCTCTTCGGATCGAGAGCGATCTGGCCGGCGGAAAAGAGAAATCCGTTAGCGATGATTGCCTGCGAATACGGGCCGATCGCCGAGGGCGCGTGATCGGTCTTTATCTGCTTGAGTGCCATTGCTTGCTCCGGTGAGTCACACTGAAACGATCGGTGTTCGGTCGATCGCGAATGTTACTTGCTAGGCGTGCTCAAAGGCCAGACCGAAAAGGCGCGCAGCGTTCGCGCTTGTGACCCCACCAAGGGCAAGGGGATCAGTCCCGCGCGCCGCCGCGATCTTCGCCAAAGTATGAGGCACCCACGCGGGTTCGTTGCGCTTGCCACGGTTTGGCAATGGCGCCAGGTAAGGCGAATCAGATTCTACGAGAAGCTGATCGTCGGGGACGAGTCTTAGCAGGTCGTCGTCGATCCACTTCTTGAAGGTTACGATCCCGCTGAAAGAGACGTACCAGCCGCCGGCGATTGCGAATTCGGCGAGAGAGTGACTGCCGGTAAAGCAATGCAAGACGCCGAACACGCGTGCAGCAAGAGCTTCGCTGATCATCGCGCGTGTATCGTCCTCTGCCTCACGCGTATGAACGACGAGCGGACGTCCCGTCTCGGCCGCGAGCGCAATCTGGGCAGCGAATGCGGAGCGCTGTGCCTCGCGGGGCGAGTTGTCGTAATGGTAATCGAGACCGCACTCGCCGACTGCGACCGCGCCCGCCAGGAGAAACGCTCGCAGTCGCGGCACATCACGGTTGGCCTCGAAGGCGGAGGCGTCGTGCGGATGCACGCCCGCCGTTGAGAATAAAAAGCCACGATTTGCGTCAGCCAACGCCGCCGCGTTGGTAGCCGCATCGATTGATTCGCCGATGCAGACTACGGCAGCCGCGCCCGCCTGCCGGGCGCGGGAGATTACCGCGTCGCGGTCGCCGGCGAACGCCGGGTCCGCGAGGTGGGCGTGGCTGTCGATGAAGACCGGCGCGCGTCCGTCTTGCGTGGCCATTTGCGTTCGATCCAGAGGAGTACGGGGGCTGCTACGTAGATTGAGCTGAAGGTTCCTGTCACGATACCAAACGCCATCACCCATGCGAACGGTCGAATGATCTCTCCCGCGAATATGAGTAGCGCGAGCGTCGCCGCGAATGCAGTGGCGTGGGTCAGAACCGAGCGTAGAAGGGTTTCGTTAATCGAGCGGTTGAGGGTTTCGTAAAGCGTTTCCTTGCGACCCTTGCGCAGGTTTTCTCTGACTCGATCGAAGATGATGATAGTGTCGTTGAGCGAGTAACCGAGAACGGTGAGCAGGCCGGCAACGACCGTGAGTGATATCTCGAGGTGCATCAACTTGAGAAACGCGATCGTAGTGAAGACGTCGTGGCTGGTCGCAATAACGGCTGCCGTTGCGAATCGCCATTCGAACCGGATAGAGAGGTAAACGAGGGTTATGACGAACGAAAGGAGAATCGCGATGACCGCTCCGCGGCGCAGCTCGCTTCCGACCTGTCCGGTGACACCTTCGGTGCGGATGACGCGAAAACTGTTTGGCCCGAACTTCTGCGTGAGGACTTGCTCGATGTGGTTGGCAATATTGGCGGCGCCGTTGGACTGCGCCGCAACTTCGCCTGCATTCTGCGCTCTAACGGTGAACTCGCGGTTCGTGCCGAACTGCTGGATCTCGGCACCGGGGACGTTCGCCTGATCGAGGGCCGAGCGGATTTGTCCAACGTCAGGCGGCCGGACGAACTCGAGTTGCATGAGCGTGCCACCTGTGAACTCGATGCTGTAGTTGGGTGGCTTGATTGCCAGCGAGCCGAGGCCGAGAAGGATGAACGCGACCGTAATCGCGGCCATAACCTTCCACCAGCGGATGAAATCGTAATTGGTGTCGTGGAGTATTCGAAGCATCAAATGCTCAGAGTTGCCTGGGCGTCGCGCGTGCGACTGAGCCAGATCATATAGAAAGTTCGGACAACGAAGATCGATGTGATCATCGAAGCGGCGATACCTGCGAGGAGGGTTACCGCAAATCCGCGCACGGGGCCGGTTCCATACTGGTACAAAACAGCCGCAGTGAGTGCGGTTGACACATTGGAGTCGACGATCGCGCTCATCGCGTGGCGGAATCCTTCGTCGATTGCCGTGCGCACGGTCTTACCGTGAACCAGCTCCTCTCGAATGCGTTCGAAGATCAGCACGTTGGCGTCCACCGCGATACCAATCGACAGGACGAAGCCGGCGAGACCCGGAAGGGTGAGCACGGCACTAAATCCGGCCAGTGCGGCCATCGTATAAAGGACGTAGAGCGTGAGTCCCGCGACCGCCAACAGCCCAGAGAAGCGGTAGTAGCCAAGCATGATGATGATCACCATGGCGATCGCGATCACGCCTGCCGTGATTCCTTTGTGGATCGAGTCCTGACCGAGGCTCGCCCCAATCTGCCGAACGTCAACGACCTTAAGCGGAACAGGCAGCGAGCCGGCACGCAGCACTAGCGCAAGATCCTGCGCGGCCTGGAGATCCTTCCCGCCCATCGTAATCTGACCGTTCGTGCCGATCGCGCCCTGGATCACTGGAGGCTGACCCATCACGCGTTGATCGAGTACGATCGCCATGAAGTCTCCAATGTGGCGAGACGTTTCGGTGCGGAAGCGCCGCGCGCCTTCGTTGTTCATGGTGAACTGAACGAGGTTTCCTTCGGTCGGGGATGTATTTGGCTTTGCGTCCGTCAGATATTCGCCGGTAATGATCGGCTTGGCGTCCAGGACGTAAAGCGCACGATAAATCCGATTTCCGAGCGACACAGTGTCGCTGCTCCAGCGAAGAACCTTCGCCGGCGGAAGAGCAGCTTGTACTTCCGGAAGAGAGAGATACTGCGTCAGAGTCCCGACGTCGCTCTGGGCGACGTAGTACTGCCCGGGCATCTGCCCTTGTTGAACGAGCTTCGAGAACGCGCCAGGGCCGCCCGTGGTCGCCGCGGCGGCAGCTTTGGCGCTATCCGTTTTTGCCGTGTCGGCTTTCTTCGAGGTGTCGGCGCTGAATAACGATTGCAGACCGGCGTTTGCTCCCGTATCAGTCTTCGCAGCCGCACCGGTGGAAGCGACTGCGAGGTTCTTACCTTTGAGCGCCGCGTCTAGCCGCGGCAGCGCCTTTTCAAGAGCCTGCGTCTTGTCGGTGATTTGAAACTCGAGAAAGGCCGATTGTTGGACGACGTCCTGAGCTCGTTGTGGATCGTCGATTCCCGGAAGCTCCACAATTATTCTGTCGTTGCCGGCCTTCTGAACCACGGGCTCGGAAACGCCGAACTGATCGATGCGATTGCGTACTACCTTGAGCGCATTGTCGATCGCTTTGCCCTTATCGGGCACGGCGCCCTTGGATTCGTCGACTTCGAGGGCGAGGTACATGCCGCCCTGGAGATCCAATCCGCGCTTGAGCGGAACTCGCCGAACCGTGTCGTAGACGAATTCGCCATTCCGCTTGACGCGCTCAACGACGGTTCGTGGAAAGAGAGCCCATATTGATGCTGCAACCAGAGCCGCGATGCAGACGAGACGATACTTCAGATTCATGCCGCAAAAAATGGTAAGAGTTGCACTCGGAGCCAGCCTTTAAGGTTACCGGGGAATCACGAGGTAGTCAACGCGGTTCTCGCTGCGCGTTCGTCATCGCGCAGCTGCGCGATGAGGTGTTCCGCCGAGGGAAATTTGCGCGTCTCGCGCAGTCGGGCGACGAAATCGATGCGCACGTATGCGCCGTAGAACGTCCCGGTAGTGTCGAACAAATGTGCCTCTAGTGAAGTCGATGAATCGCCAAAGGTCGGACGCGGTCCAAGATTCATCATTCCGCCAACCGGCCCGCCTGCTGTTTGGACCCGCACAGCATATACACCTTCCGGCGGCAGAAGCTTCCTGGGCGGCGGCGCGCCGAGGTTCAAGGTCGGAAACCCGATCGTCCTTCCCCGTTGAGCTCCTTCTATCACTCGACCGCTCACCGAATAGGCTCGGCCAAGACTGTCGGCAGCGCGCGCCAAATCTCCGCCAGCAACTGCGCGCCGAATGGACGTCGACGACACCGATTGTCCCTCTGCAGTAGAAACCGGGTCGACAACCTCGACGCGAAACCCGTCGCGCTCTCCCAAGGTACGGAGCACGCTCACATTCCCTGCTCTCTGGCGACCGAACCCGTGGTCGTAGCCTATGAGTAGCTCACGCATGCGGAAGCATCTCCGCAGCACGATCTCCACGAAATCCTCAGCGGAAAATCCAGCGAGCCGAGCCGTGAACGGCAAAACAGCTAGATAGTCGATGCCGGTTTCGGCGAGCACCTCGAGCTTTTCGTAATGGGTCGTGAGGAGAAGGGGAGCCGCGGAAGGGTTCACGATCTCGAGCGGGTGCGGCTCGAAGGTCACCAGGACGCTCGGAATCTTTAGAGACCGTGAGCGAGCGACCAGTCGCTCGACTACATCCCGATGACCACGATGAACTCCGTCGAAGGTTCCGACTGTGATCACGGTGTCCCTTACATACGGCGGCAGGCCTGACCCATCGCCAACCTGAATGGCCTTACGCATCCGCGATAACCCGAAGTGCGCGCAGACGCGTGGGCCGATTCTCGAGATCCTCGAGGCGCGCGGCATCGCTCACATCGAAAGTACCGACGCGCGTTCGGCGGAGCGCGGAGAGGTGGCCGGCGGAAGAAGTCAGTCTTCCAAGGTCGCGCGCCAGCGCCCGGATGTAAGTTCCCCCGCTGCAC
>DASQPS010000421.1:0-3600 GCA_035643845.1 Gemmatimonadaceae bacterium
TGCACGATCGCGATTCCCAATCGGCCCTGAACGAGTTGGCCGAGCCCCGGAACGAAGAAGCTGCAGACAGCGGCGATTACGTTTCCTGCGGAACCTTGACCGGCCATATGAGCGATCCTCCCTGTCGGGTCTACGCATCCGCCGCGGGAAGAGTTTCGCCGCGAGTGGTTCGTTGAACATAGATTGATGCCACCCAATTGCCGTCGGCAAGGGAGACATCGTGGGCAACGAAAGGCTGAGCGCTTTCAGCGATGGCGTCATCGCAATCCTCATCACCATCATGGTGCTCGAGCTGCGAGTTCCGCATACCGCCGACCAGGCAGCGCTCAAAGCCCTCTTGCCGGTTTTCCTCACGTACATCCTCAGCTTCATCGTGCTCGGGATTTACTGGAACAATCACCATCACATGATTTACCTCACCAAGCGCGTGACCGGTGGAATTCTGTGGGCGAATCTTCACCTTCTCTTCTGGCTCTCGCTCATGCCGTTCGTCACCGGCTGGATGGGCGAGAACCACTTTGCTGCGCTACCGACCGCGCTTTACGGAGCGGTGCTGATGCTCGCGGGAGTTGCTTACTACATCCTCGAGCTCGTCATCATCCACAGTCAGGGAGATGGGTCGGTTCTCGAAGCGGCGGTCGGAAACGACGCGAAGGGAAAGGTCTCCGTCGTGCTGTACGCGCTGGCTATTCCCCTTGCGTTCATGAATCAGGTTTTCTCCGACGCCATTTATGTTGCCGTGGCGCTCATGTGGCTCGTGCCTGACAAACGCATCGAACGCTTTTTCGATGAGGAGACTCGGTGATGACCAATGCAAGCGCTCCGGCCCCCACATACGATGCTGACGTTCGCGAGCTGTATCGTCGACTTCTCGAGGCATGGGACAAGCGAAACGCGCGGGACTTCGCCCTCGTGTTCGCACCAGATGCGAACCTCGTCGGATTCGATGGTACCCAGAAATTCGGGCAGCTCGAGATCGGCGCGCACGTAAGCGAGATCTTCACCCGCCACCAGACCCCGAAGTACGTTACGATCGTTCGTGAGGTGAGATCGGTCACGCCGGACGTCGCCATACTCAGCGCGGCAACGGGCCTCATTCCGCCCGACAAGGACGACATCAATCCCGATCTCAACGCGGTGCAGACGATGGTCGCGGTGAAAAAGGGCGGCGCATGGAAGATCGCGCTCTTTCAGAATACGCCCGCGGCGCTCCACGACAGGCCCGACGACGCGAAAAAGCTAACCGACGACCTGCGCGCCAAACTAGGCAAATGAGCGGAGTGCCGTGACGCTCTGGGACATGATGCCCGGATTACAAAGCATCATTGACAAACAAATCTCTGGTCTCGCAGAATCTTCGGGCTGGATCTCCGTTGCGGTGAAGCCTTTCTTCGAGGACCGACACATGCGCGTCATCGTTTTCGCACTCGCCGGCGCAGTGCTCAACGCGCCGCTGGCCGCTCAGACCAAGCTCACCGCCGACGACATCATCGCCCGTTACGTGAAAACGGTCGGCGGCGCCGACAAAATCCAGGCGGTCAACACGATCAGACGAGTCGGCAGGTTCACCGGCGATGACGGATTTCAGGCCATCGTCATCGAGGAGAGCACTCGGCCCAACAAAGTACGAGAAGAATTCTCCGTACAGGGCATGACAGCGATAAATGCATACGACGGCGCGAACGGCTGGAAGATCGACCCGTTCGGAGGGAAAAAAGATGCCGAAGCGCTCAGCGAAGCCGAGCTGCGCTCGATAGTCGAGGACGCCGATTTCGACGAGCCCCTGATCAACTACAAGGCGAAAGGGAATAAGGTCGAATTCGTCGGGATGGACCAGGTCGAAGGCACCGACGTCTACAAGCTCAAAGTCACGCTAAAGAGCGGCGACACGCGCTACTACTATATGGACACCGACTCGTACGTGCCGATCAAGTTCGACACTCGGCGGATCATTCGCGGCACCCCTCAGGAATCGGAAACCATACTCGGCGATTACAAGCAGGTTGGCGGATGGTTTCTGCCGTTCTCGATGGAGACTCGGCAGAAGGGAAGCTCGGGATCGCAGAAAATCACAATCGACAAAATCGAGATCAACGTGCCGATAGATGAGAGTCGCTACACGAGACCGAAGCCGCCGACAAGCAGCGGCGGCGGGGGCAGTGGCGCAGGAGAGCAGGGAGGTCGCCTCTCATGAAATACTTACTGAAGATCTCATCGATTGTCTCGACGTCGGTTGCGCTGAGCGCGGCACTCGTGGCGCAGGCACCGCAGGCCGCTAGCGCTCCAAAGGTCGATTCAGAAACGATCTCCGGCCTCGGCGCGCGCAACATCGGCTCTGCGGCGATGAGCGGACGGGTTACTTCGATAGCCGGCGTCCACGAAGGCAGCCGTCTCACACTCTACATCGGATCGGCCAGCGGCGGCGTCTGGAAATCGGAGAATGGCGGAACGACGTACAAGCCTGTCTTCGACAAGGAGCCGGTGCAGTCCATCGGCGCGATCGCGATCGATCCCACCAACCCGAAAGTCGTCTGGGTCGGCACCGGCGAATCATGGATGCGCAACAGCGTCTCGATCGGCGACGGCATCTATAAGTCGGTCGATGGCGGCGAAAACTGGACGAACATGGGTCTCAAAGAGTCTGAGCGAATCGCGAAGATCGTCATCGACCCATCCGATCCAAACACCGTCTACGCCTGCGTTCCCGGAAAACTCTGGAGCGACAGCGAGGACCGCGGAGTCTACAAGACGACCAACGGCGGACAGAGCTGGTCCAAAGTCCTCAAGGGCGGAAACGCTTCCACGGGTTGCTCGATGATGTCGATGGATTCGAAGAATCCGAAGACGCTTTTTGCCGGAATGTGGGACTTCAGGCGCAAGGGATGGACGTTCCGCTCAGGTGGCGATGGCGAAACGGCGCCGAGCGCTAGCGGACTGTACAAGAGCACGGACGGAGGCGCGACGTGGAGCGATCTCAATGCATCTACCGCGACTGGACTGCCTCCGAAGCCCTGGGGCAGAATCGCCGTCGCTACAGCTCCGTCTAACCCGAGCGTCGTCTACGCGTTCGTGGAAGCGGCGCCGCCGAAAAACGCGCTTTATCGCTCTGCTGACGGCGGAAAAACCTGGGAGATGCGCGACCGCAGCTTCGCCATGATCTGGCGTCCGTTCTATTTCGCGAATCTCATCGTCGATCCGAAGGATGAGAATCGCGTCTACAAGCCCGACGGTCCGCTCATCGCCAGCTCCGACGGAGGTCAGAGCTTCAGCGGCATCGGCAACGGTGCGCACGGCGATTTCCACGATGTCTGGGTGGATCCGACAAGCACCGACCACATCATCACCGGTGACGACGGCGGTGTGTGGTACTCCTACGATGCCGGCAACAAATGGTGGAAGGCTGACAATCTTCCGATCTCGCAGTTCTACCACGTGAGTCTGGACAACGACCGGCCGTATCACGTCTACGGCGGATTGCAGGACAACAGCTCGTGGGTCGGCGACTCTGAGTACCCGGGCGGCGTCACCAACAGTCGCTGGGAGAACATGTACGGTGGTGACGGATTCTGGATGTTCGTGGATCCCACCGACGCACAATAT
>DASQPS010000422.1:0-2845 GCA_035643845.1 Gemmatimonadaceae bacterium
CGATCGAGAGAAAGCGGGAGAAGAAAAATCGGGGGTCGCAAGCGGCACAGCACGCCGAGCGTATCGGCGCGGAGATCGATGCGAACGAGGGAGATCTGCTTTCGTTCACAGCTGAAGATCTTCCCTCGCCCGACCTTCTCACGCCGCCGCCGCCTCGCAACGTCGACCTCGGCAAGCGCGAGCTCGACGCGATGGGGGTCAAGCTGATGGACGCACTGCGGACGTTCCGCGTCGAGGGAGATCTCATTGGTCGAACGACCGGCCCCGTCGTGACGCAGTTCGAAGTGGCGCCCGCCGCTGGTGTGAAGGTGAGGCAGATCGCGAATCTCTCGAATGACCTCGCGCTGGCAATGCGCGCACAGAGCATCCGCATCGTCGCGCCGATTCCGGGTCGCGGCGCGGTCGGGGTCGAAGTCCCAAATCCAACCGCGGAGATCGTCGCATTCAGGGAGCTCATCGAATCCCGCGATTTCCAGAATGCACGTGCGGCACTGCCCATTGCGCTTGGTAAGGATCTCGAAGGACGACCAATCATCGCAGACCTGGCGAAGATGCCACACCTGCTCATCGCGGGCGCGACTGGCTCCGGCAAGAGCGTGTGCATCAACACCCTGATCACGTCACTCGTGTATCGTCACACGCCGACGACGCTGCGCTTCCTGATGGTCGATCCGAAGATGGTGGAACTCTCCGTATACAATGTTCTGCCGCACCTTCGACACAAGGTCGTCACCGATAATCGCGACGCCGCCGCTGTCCTCAAGTGGGCAGTGATCGAGATGCAGGACCGTTACGAGCTGCTCGCTGCGAACGGCGCGCGCAACATCCAGGACTTCAATCGAAAAGTGCAGGAAGGAGCGAAGCTCCGGAACGTCAAGCGCAGCGACGTCGCGTTCGAGGATCTCGAGTACAAAGGCGGAATCGTCCCGTACATCGTGCTGGTGATCGACGAGCTCGCCGATCTAATGATGACGGTGCAGGGCGAGATCGAGACGCCGCTCGCGATGCTCGCGCAGAAGGCGCGCGCGATTGGAATCCATCTCATCCTGGCTACGCAGCGTCCGAGCGTGAACGTGATCACGGGACTCATCAAGGCGAATTTCCCTAGTAGAATCGCATTTCGCGTCGCGTCGCAGGTTGACAGTCGCACCATCCTCGACGGGATCGGCGCCGAAGCCCTCCTCGGCAACGGCGACATGCTTTTCATTCCGCCGGGGAAATCCGAGCCAGCGCGGCTTCAGGGCGCGTTCATCTCCAGCGAGGACACCGAACGGCTAATGGGTTGGTACGAGCTGCGCCGCGAAGAGAGAAAGGCCGCCTACGAGGCGCAGGGTCTTTTCCTCGAGGAGACAGCCAGCGAGCCCGACATCATCGAGTCCATTCGTCGGAAGGAAGCGGAGGAAGCGAGCGCGGCAGAGGGCGACAATCTCGACGATGCCGATCGCGACAAACTTTTCCGCGAAGCGGCCGAGGTTGTCATTCAGCACCAGCAGGGATCGACGTCGTTGCTGCAGCGCCGGCTAAAGGTCGGCTACGGTCGTGCCGCGCGGATAATCGACCAGCTGCACGCCGCGGGGATACTTGGTCCGCCGGATGGATCAAAGCCGCGTGACGTGCTCGCGGGGCTCGATGATCTTGAGAGGATCGCAGGGCCGCGCATATAAAAGCGCGGGCGGGCACTCTAAGGAGGCCTGACCAGCCAGCTTAAGCTGCCGGCTGCCAGCGGGAAGCTGCCAGCGGCCAGCTGCGGGCACATTTGACTTTTCGTGTTCGCGTTCGAGCTGCGAAAGAGCGCGAACCTTTGCACCCCGTGGATCCCAAGATTCGAAAAACCCCGAACGCAAGGCCGACAAGTCTCCTTGTCTGCAGCTGACAGCTGGTAGCTCCGGGCTGGTAGCTGGCAGCTTAAGCTGGCAGCATCGAGCGCCTTTCAGCTCTCACGGCGTAACACGATTAAGCGGGAGGTCAATCTGCTGGGCCACTCCAGTACACCCCACAGCTCTCCCATCCGATTGCATCGAACGATCTGCTGACTCCGCCGTAATGGCGAATCCCAACCCGTTTCCGAGACACTTGCTGTCTACGGAATGGCTAATGTAGTAGTGCCCCTGAGCATCGCTGGTCGTTTTAGCGATGTCCTGGTCGCCGGATCCGGGAAATAGTGCTTGCGGGAAGAGGTCTACCGTGGCGTTCACTACCGGTAGCCCCGTTGACGCATCAGTGACAGTGCCTTGGAGCTGGAGAGTGACCTTGTCCGGTCCAGTGATCCCGCAGCCCGTCACAATCAGGAGCAGCGGAATCAGAATGCGCGCGTTCATGACCATCTCCTCGTCGTGGGTGGAGCGGGTGTCCGCACTATACAGCTGCGGGCGCCGACCTCCTATACGTGTAATAACCTATAAGATGAAAAGAGTCGGTGACGTGCACACGCTATCGATGCTGACTCGCGCCTGCTCCTTCGTATGTTCGGGCCATGACAATCGCGAGACAGACGATGGGACTCAGGGGCGAGCGCGTCGCCGAGAAATGGCTGAACGTCCACGGCTGGCAAATCGCCGAGCGGCGTTTCAGGAACGGACACCGCGATATCGACATCGTTGCGACCCAGAGGAGAGGCGACTCCCGCACTGTCGCGTTCGTCGAGGTCAAAACCCGGAAGAGCGCCGACTTCGGCGGCCCGGTGAGCGCCGTCAACTGGCGAAAGCAGCGCGAGCTCAGTCGATCCGCCAAAGTCTGGATCTCGCGGTTCCAGCAGCCCGGCGACACCTTCCGGTTCGACGTGATCGGGGTCATTCTTGAAGCAGAAAAAGTCCGTGTCCAGCACATCGAGAACGCTTTTCTGCTC
>DASQPS010000423.1:0-2697 GCA_035643845.1 Gemmatimonadaceae bacterium
GTAACCGTCGACGCAATTCTCCGAGGCGGCCGACGCCAACACTTCGAGGGGACCTACACGTTGCGACGGTCGATGGTTGACGGAGCGACGCCCGAGCAACGGCGGTGGCGGATTTATTCGAGCGACCTGAAGGGCTGAAAGGCGCGAACAACTGAGAAGCGGTACCAGGTACCGGGTACCAGGTACTGCGTGCGAATACCACACCTCAGGTACCTGCTACCTGGTACCGCCTTCCAGTTCTTACGCCCCTCATCTTTTCCCGGTACCGCCTTTCGAGTATTTGTATACATTTCCGGCTGCTCCAACCAACGGGCTCGATGTGAGAATTGCCGCGCAGTCAGCAATACCCGCCGACGCGACAGTGGCGGGCGTCTCCATAGTGGATTCCCCGCCCCGCGCCGAATCGCGGCCGGCGCGTCGATCGCGCATTGCTTCGGTGGACATCGTCCGTGGCGCGATCATGGTGCTCATGGCTCTCGATCACGTGCGCGATTTTACCGCGCATGTCCGCGTCCGCCCCGAGAATTTGGCGCAGTCGAGCGCCGTGCTCTTTGCAACCCGCTGGATAACCCATTTCTGCGCACCGGGATTCTCCCTGCTCGCGGGCGTCGGAATTGGACTCTCGATGAACAGAGGCAAGCCAGCGGGCGAAATGAGTCGATTCCTCATCGTCCGCGGGATCTGGCTCCTCTTCCTCGAGCTCGTTGTCACCGCGATAGGATGGCAATTCGGATTTCATCTCATTCCAGCGTTCGCTCTGGTGCTGTGGGCGCTTGGAATCTCGATGATCGTGATGGCGGCGCTCGTCCACCTGCCGCGATCGGTCGTCGCCGCCGGCTCTATCGTCATGATCGCGGGCCACAACCTTTTCGACAGCGTGAGACCTGAATCGTGGGGCGCGTTTGCTCCGCTCTGGACCATTCTGCACGTACCGGGCTTTGCGATACCGGGCAAGCTCTTCATCGCCTACCCGCTCATTCCATGGGTGGCAGTGATGGCTTTGGGTTGGGCGCTCGCCGACGTGTTTCGTTGGGATTCAGAAAAACGGAAACGATTTCTCATTACGACCGGCATCGCGACCACGATTCTTTTCATTATCGTGCGCGGGGTCAACCGGTACGGCGATCCATTCCCCTGGACACACCAGCGCTCCGCTGCACTGACCGTCGCATCGTTCCTCAACGTCAACAAATATCCGCCCTCGCTCGATTTCCTTCTCATGACGATCGGACCGCTGCTCGTTGCCCTCGGCGCCCTCGAGCACGCACGAGGCCGCGTGACGTCGTGGATCTCCGTGTACGGCAAAGTGCCGCTCTTCTATTACGTCGTGCACATCTTCGTCGTAAACGGCCTTGCGACGCTGATCGCATTCGCGCAGAGCGGAGCTCCGCGGCGAATTCAGGCGGTGATAGATCCGGGATCCATCCCCGCGTGGTACGGATTGCCGCTCGCGGGAGTCTACGTAGCGTGGATTCTCGTCGTCGTTGCTATGTATCCACTCTGTCGATGGTTCGCGCGGCTAAAGGCGGAGCGAAACGACTGGTGGCTCAGCTATCTCTGAGCAGGCACTGGAGGTAGCGATCCAGCCTATCTGGGCTTTGCGACGTAGACGCGCACATAATCCACGAGCATAGTAGCCGGAAAGATCGCATCCGAGGCTGGATCACCGTCGAAGTGTCCACCGACAGCGAGATTGAGGATCACGAAGTACGGCCGATCGAGCACTGACTGGCCGTAGTGCTGCACCTGATCGCGGGTGACGCTGTAGTGCCGCACACCGTCGACGAAATATTGGACGCGCAGCGAATCCCACTCCACGGCGAAAATGTGGTAATCGCTGCTCAAGGTTCCGCGTTCAAGCGGATGCGCGTGCGCGAACGGCGTCTCTCCCGAGTATCCCGGCCCGTGAAGCGCGGAGCTGCTCGTGCGCGGCTGACTCCCCTTGTTCTCCATGATGTCGATCTCGCCGCAGGCCGGCCATGGAAGACTGGGAACGGTATGGCCAAGCATCCAGAATGCGGGCCATAGACCCTGCCCGGGAGACAGCTTGATTCGCGCTTCGACTCGGCCCGGCTCCGCGAGCATTTTGTCCCGCGTCGTGATCTTGCCCGAGGTATAGCGACATGCTCCGTAATAACAGGTGAGTCCCGACGGCGCGCGGCGGGCGACTATCGCCAGCTGACCTTCGCCGTTTAGTGCAATATTCTCGGGCGCGTCGGTGTAGTACTCCTTCTCGTTATTGCCCCAGCCGCAGATGCCTTCTTTGCATCCATCGGTGGTCTCGTAATTCCACTTGGTGCTGTCGACGCGCGCACCGGCAGGGCCGTCGAACTCGTCGTTCCAGACTTCCAGCCATTCTGTTGTCGGAGCAGTCGCGGCCGTAGACGACATTCGGCCAGCGCATGAAGAAAGTGTGGCAGCCGCGAGCAGCGTCGTCAGGACGATCGTGAACGCAGTCGTGATGCGATTCGTGAAGATCTGCCAGCTGTCGTCGTCTGCGCGGGCCATTATTTCGGGCGCGTCTTTCTGGCTGGCGACCGAGTGTCGTGTTCGGTAATCGAATCGTAGATGCGCACCGTCTTCCAGAATCGCCCGCACTCCGCACGAAAGCGGTCGTGAACGACATCGGTCTGATAGGCGTCGTGCGCATCCTGATCATCGAAGACGAGGATGAGTGACGCCGAGTAGCCTCGCTCG
>DASQPS010000424.1:0-2932 GCA_035643845.1 Gemmatimonadaceae bacterium
CAAGTATCGCGACAAAAAAACCGACGCGGCGACGGCGCTGGAATCTTGGCTTCGCTGAAAGTCGCCGGCGCGATAAGAGTGCCGGGCGACAAGTCCATCTCGCACCGCGCGCTCATCCTCGCTTCCCTGGCCGATGGTGAATCACGAGTCACGGGAATACTCGATTCAGAGGATGTCCGATCGACTGCGGGAGTGTTGAAAGCCCTTGGTGTCGGAATCCCGGAGCTTTCCGGCGACATGCGCCTGGCCGGCGTGGGACTGCGGCGACTGCGCGCGCCGACAACGGCGCTTGATTGTGGCAACAGTGGCACGAGCACACGGCTGCTCGCGGGAGTCGTCGCCGGACATCCATTTTCGGCGCGGTTTGAGGGCGACGCCAGTCTCAGCCGCCGGCCGATGAAACGCATCGCAGAGCCATTGAGCTGCATGGGCGCACGCTTCGAATTCGAGCGCGGCGATGGCTTGCCAATGACGATACACGGTTCGGACTTGCGCGGCATCGATTGGGACACGCGGTCGGCGAGCGCTCAAACCAAGAGCGCAATTCTGCTGGCCGGACTTGTCTCGGGAGTGGAAGTTCGGGTTACCGAGAGCACTCCCTCGCGGGACCACACCGAACGGATGTTGCAGGCAATGGGGCTCGACGTAGAGAACGCTGGCAATCAGGTCTGTCTGAGGCCGGCACAGCGTTTGGCTCCGCTCGACATCGCAGTGCCAGCCGATCCGTCGTCCGCTGCTTTTTTCATCGCACTTGCGTCGCTCGCATCCGACGGTGAGCTCGAGCTTACCGACGTCTGTCTGAATCCCACCCGGAACGGTTTCGTCGAAGCTATGCGACAGATGGGAGCGAACATCACGGTACAGGACCGGATGAGTGCAGGTGGCGAAGAGTACGGGACACTCATCGTCAGGCCCGCACGACTCGGCAGTCTGCGAGTTACGGCGGCGCAGGTTCCCGCGCTGATCGACGAGCTTCCGCTACTTGCGTGCGTTGCCGCCGGCGCAGGCGCCGAGCTCGAGGTAAGTGGAGCAGAGGAGCTCAGGGTCAAAGAGAGCGACAGAATCAGCGCGGTCGTTCAGAACCTTCGACGCGTGGGTGCCGACGCGGAGGAGCTGCCCGATGGGTTTCGCGTGCACGTGGCGCCGCGCGAATTTTCAGGAGTCGTCGATTCGCGCGGAGACCATCGAATCGCAATGGCTTTTGGCGTTCTCTCAGCTGCGACTGGTAATCGAATTACCATCGTCGATCCGGGGTGCGTTGCAGTCTCGTACCCGGAATTCTGGGAAGATCTCAGGAAAGTCTCCGTATGAAGGGCCCGACAACCGTCATCGCGATCGATGGACCAGCTGCATCCGGGAAATCATCGACTGCTCAGATGGTCGCTGAGCGTCTTGGGTTCCTGCACATCGATTCCGGTTCGCTCTATCGCGCGGCGACGGCGGCCGCGCTCCGAGACGCGCCGGACGCATCGCGATGGACGCAAGACTTTGTGCTACGTGCTGCGTCTCAGGTGCAGCTGCGAGCGGCTCGAACCTCTTTCTATCCAACGCTCGACGGCAAGGCGATCGAAGAGGAGATTCGCGGTCCCGAGGTGACTCGCCAGGTATCTCGAGTGGCGCAAATGCCGCGAGTTCGTGACTGGGTCAACGCGATGGTTCGGAGAGCCGCTTCGTCAGCCAACGTTGTTGTCGATGGACGAGACATGGGCACCGTTGTTTTCCCTGATGCGGATCTCAAGATTTTCCTGATCGCCGATTCACGAGAGCGCGCGGCCCGGCGCCTGCGCCAACGCGGCACTCCGACATCGGAACAATTGCTGGACGACGAGACTATACGCATCAAAGAGCGCGATGCCCGCGACGCGCGTCAGACCGTTCCCGCGTCTGACGCCATCACGATTGACACAACGGCGTTAACGCAGGCAGAGCAGGTCGATCAGATTGTGGCGCTCTCGAAAGATCGTGCGTGACCTGAGCGGTGGTGTGGTCGTTGCTTTTGTTACCCAAGAGGACTGGAGGAATTCGCGATGCGCCGTTTTACCGACCGAGCCGGGGTGGACTGGAGCGCTTTTGAAGCGACACCTCCGGGCGGTATACCTGATCGCAGAAAAAAAGCAGCGAGCATCACCGTTGCTTTCAAAGCAGAGGACGGAAGCGAGGTCTCGATGGAGCTTCCGGTCGGCGCGCTCGACGGACTGAGCGATGAAGAGCTTATCCTCCTCCTTACGAAGGGCCTCAAGTAAGATCGCAGATCTTTGCGCCGGGCTCCTGTAGTCAGGCCACCGAGACGGAAATTTTGGAACGCATGAGGCGGATTATCCGAATTAATCGGATAGTTCGTACTGGCGTGACAGCGCATCGTGGCGGGCCGGGATTTTTTTGGGAACTGCCGCTCGGGCTGGCCTCTAACGCCATACCGACTTCCCTATTGCTGTAGGCTGCCACGCATAGGGAGCTCTCGATGCAAACAAGCGCCAAGAGGAGTCATCAATGCAAACAACAAAAAAATCACGGCCCTGGCGCGCGGAGGTCAAAACGCCACCAGGAGCGATCCGTTTTGCTCCGGCAAAATCCGCCTCATTCGGATGAAACTTCGTCTCGGTAGCCAGACGTCAGGAGCCCGGCGCGATAGACCGGAGATGCCCCTCAACGCGGAGTAGATGCACGCGTTGACCCTTCGGCGCTAACAGTCTACATTTAAAGGCTTGATTCGAACGCATTCAACCCTTTAACCAGCAACATGATAGACTCACCTAACGGCACCACCACTCCAACCGGCACGACGCTGACAGCGCGCGAGAAGCGCGACCTGCAGAAGGCGCAGCTGCGTCCGCTTGCCAACCTCAGGCCCGAGCTCTACGACGAGGACGATTACTCGCAGGACGAGCTCGAGACAATGATGGAGATGTACAACGGGACGATGGCCTCGATC
>DASQPS010000425.1:0-2756 GCA_035643845.1 Gemmatimonadaceae bacterium
GCGAGGTGACACGATGAACGTTGAGAGCAAGCGCATGTCCCTTGCGCCAGACTTTCAGTTTCTTGAAATCGCCCATCAGAAAAAGGGAATCGTAGCGCCTGAACCGGCCGCCATCGTTCGGCGCAGTGAATGGCCGAACGATCGCACTCAACTAAGGGCCACCAGTTGATTGCGAGAGGATTCGTCATCGAGAGGATCCGTCATACGGTAGTCAACCAAAACCTTGCATCTGCCCCGCTAACCTCTCGGATCCCAGTCTTTGCAGCGCTTTACCAAAATCTCGGATCCCATTCTTTGCATTGCTGTTGCGCCCGCCCTACCCGCTTCTGCCTGCCTCCAACGCTCTCACGCTAACGAACTCCGCCTGATCGATGAACCTCTCGAGCACGGCGATCGCGTCCTCCACCTGCAGCTTCCGGCCCTGCCTAAACCCGCGCTGCACCACTCGCTCCAGCTCCTCGCGTATGATCATGAACTCGCGGCGCATCGCCGACTCCGTCCATCCCAGCCTCGCGCGCTGAGTTCCGTGACGCTCCGATACCAGGCGCTGGATCTCGGTGGCGTCCGCGAGTAGCGGCGACGGCTGGCCTCCGGATTCCTCGATGATCACCAGTGCCCCCGCGACATCGGCGAGGAATGTCCCGATGTGATCCGCAAGCTGCGAGAACTTGAGCCCGGCTGAAATGCTCAGGCTCTCGTCTGATCTGATGCGCGCGATTATCGTCTCGAGTGTGCCATCGAGCTCCTGCAACAGCGTTTCGCCTACATCGGCCAGACCCTAGATGTTGTGATCCGGCTGGGCGGTTGTCAGCGCTTCGCTCGAGCGAGCAACGGCGAGGTTCGCGTCCAATTCCCGAGTGCCGACTTCTGCCGGTAGCCATAACGTGAACTCGGCGCCTTTGCCTGCGGAGCTTCTCACCGTAAGGTCGCCGCCCATCAAGCGCGCGAGCCGTCGACTGATCGTGAGTCCCAATCCGCTTCCTTCCTTCGACCTCGTGTGGCCGGACTCGGCTTGCACGAACGGATCGAAGATCGAGATCAGCTTGTCCTCGGGGATCCCAACTCCCGAGTCGCTGACGCGTACGCAGACGTACGGCCTCTTCCCCAGCAGGCGAGCCTCTCGATCCGGAACGACTGTGGTGGATGCGCAAACGCTGACCTGGCCACCAGGCGGCGTGAATTTCACCGCGTTCGAGAGGAGGTTGACCAGAATCTGTCGAACTCGTTCGTCGTCTCCGATATAGACGGGATCCGGCTCCGGTAGTGGAGTGACCACGAGATCGAGTCCCCGCGCGGCTGCCTGAGGTTGTATCAAAGCCATCGCCGACGCGATCGCTTCCCTTACCGTCGCAGGCGTCGAGCGAACGGACAATCGTCCCGCTTCTACCTTCGCGAGATCGAGCACCTCGTTCACCAAGCCCAGCAGATGCCGCCCGCTCATCCCGATCCGGCGAAGCTGCTCCCGCTGTCCGTCCGTGAGGGGTCCCGAAATGCCAAGCTCCAGGAGCTCAGCGTAGCCGAGGACGGCGTTGAGCGGAGTTCGGAGCTCGTGGGACATGATGGCGAGGAACTCCGATTTGGCGTGGCTTGCGGCCTCAGCCTCCAGTCGCGCCTCACGCTCGCGCGTCAACTGGTGCGAGCGCTCCTCGGCTCGTTTTCTGTCGGTGACGTCACGGAGGGCGACCAGTTTCATCTGCTCGTCCTCCCACTCCGCGTCAACGACCCGAAGCTCGGCGTAGCAGATGTCCGCCCCGCCACGCTGGACGATGTCGATCTCGGTGGTTTCGCCGATGATCAGGGGGAATCCGAAGGGAGTCCCAATAAGCTCCTTGGCGGACCGGCCAAAAAGCCTTTCCGCCGCGGGATTCGCGAAGCGAATGTTTCCGATCGGGTCTACCACGACTATTCCATCGGGGAGACGCTCGATGATTCCCCGAAGGCGGTCGCGGCGATGCGTATCGCTAGTGCGGCGGCGCATCCCCGTGTCATGGTGCTCAACATCGGCAGTCGATGTCATTTCGCTTGTGTCGGCCATCTCAAAACCCACCGGCGGTCATACAAACGGCTATAGCACGATTTGTGCGCTTAGAACCGCGAACAATCCTTCCTATTGCAGACTGCGTGCTCGACATATTCCCAGTGTCTGAGCTCGCAAGTCGTTCGCGATCCAGGCTGGTGCCGGTTCGCCAGGGAAGGCACGAGGAGACTCCACTGTCCGACAAGTACCTGCTGAAGCTATACGTCACGGGCACCAGCCCGCGCACTTCCGCGGCGATCGCCAATCTCGAGCGCATCTGCCAGGAAGAGCTCGCAGGACTATACGAGCTCGAGATCATCGACGTCCTGGAAAATCCGCAGGTTGCTGAGGATGAAAAAATCCTCGCGACCCCGACGCTGATCAAGCAACTGCCGCCCCCGCTGCGGCGGGTGATCGGAGATTTGTCCGACAAGGAAAAGGTGTTATTCGGACTCGAGGTCAGACCGACCCTTAAACCTGAAAGCCGCGCACAGGACGCACGATGACTATCGCCGAGGACGAAAGAGCGATCGAGAAGCTGCCCACGGGGATTACGAGCTTCGACGTAATTGCGAAGGGCGGGTTGCCGAAGAAGCGTACGACTCTTGTCTCGGGGACGGCGGGAAGCGGCAAAACGGTATTCGCGGTTCAGTTTCTCGCGGCGGGCATCCAGGACTTCAACGAGAACGGTGTGTTCGTCACGTTCGAGGAATCGGCGTCCGACATTCGTGAGAACATG
>DASQPS010000426.1:0-2284 GCA_035643845.1 Gemmatimonadaceae bacterium
GGTGGTCGAAGGTCACGCCGCCGCACGCGTAAGTATCACGACCCAGAACGGCGACAGAGAATCCGAAGAGCAAAAGAGCTTTGCGGCACTTGCTGCCGAGAGCTTGCGCACGCTGCGTGGGCAAGCCGCTGCTACGGTCACGCTTCCGCGCGCAGCTGGAGACGACGAGGAGGGCGTTGTCGCCCGCGCATCGTTTCTCGTAGACAATCAACGCTGGCAGATGTTCCAGGACAGCGTGTCGGAAGAAGCGAAGCGTCACCATTCGCTCGACTACAACGTGACAGGTCCGTGGCCGCCGTACGATTTCGTTCGCATGCAGTTCGGGGTCTGAGCGATGTTCTGTCCTGATTGCGGAAGCTGGAACCGGTCTGAAGCGGCGCGCTGCCTGCGCTGCGGTATTCGCATGCCCGAGAGCTCCGACAGGCGACAGGCGCCGCCGGATCCGTCGGTGACGGCACTTCGCCAGGTTACGGGTGGACGATACACGATCATGCACCGCGTCGGCGAGGGCGGAATGGCGAGCGTGTACTACGCGCTCCAGGTCTCGCTCGATTCGCCGGTCGTCATCAAGGTGCTTCACCCGCATCTGGCGCGCGAGCACGAGATGAGAGAACGCTTTCGAAGGGAAGCTGAGTCCGCCGCGCAACTCATGCATCCGCACATTTGCAAGATCATGGATTTCGGGATGGTCGACGACCACGTGTACCTGGTGATGCCATATCTGGCGCGCGGAACGCTCAGCGACCGCATTGGCGGGCATCGCTCGCTATCGGCGGAGACGACGGCGGCGGTGGCGGCGCAGGTCGCGACAGGTCTCGACTACGCTCACCGGCGCGGACTAGTCCACCGCGACATCAAGCCCGACAACATCCTCTTCGATGAGGACGAGAACGCTCTCGTCACCGACTTCGGAATTGCCACGGGGCATTTCCGGAGCCGCATGACCGGCAGCGGGAACGTCATGGGAACGCCGCACTACATGTCTCCGGAGCAGGCGCGCGGCAAACTTCTCGACGGGCGCAGCGATATCTACGGCCTCGGCGTCGTTATGTACGAGACTCTGCTCGGGTTCCCGCCGTTCGATGGAGCGGACAGCTATTCGATCAGCTACAAGCACGTCACCGAGATGGCGGTGTCGCCAGACGTTGTGGATTCGAGAATTCCGCCGCAGCTCGCCGCGATCGTGATGCGGTGTCTCGAAAAAAATCCCGCCCACCGCTTCGAGCGCGGCAACGATCTCGCCGACGCCCTCATCAACTTTCTTTCGGGCGCGTCGGCGCACAACGAGTTCCGGATGGCACGGACGGCGCGGGCAACCGCGGCCGTGGCTGCCGGATGAAGCTCTCGCACCAGACAATCGAGCTAAAACCAATTCATCCCTTCGTAATCGCGAGGGGCGGATACGCGCACCATCGCAACGTGATCGTGCGAATCCTCGACGACGATGGTCTCGAGGGATTCGGGGAAGCGGCGCCGAACAAATATTACGGAGAGTCGGTTGCCACTGTGATTGCTGCCCTGGCCCAGTTCAAACCGCTGGTGGAATGGGCGCATCCGCTCTCACTGGAGGCGATAGAGACGCAGATGAATCGTGCGCTGCGCGGAAACGCTTCGGCGAAAGGCGCCGTCAGCTCCGCACTCCACGACCTGCTAGGAAAGCGACTCGGGCTGCCGTTGCACCGAATCTGGGGCCTCGATGCCGCGAGCGCCCCACAATCGAGCTTCACAATCGCGATTACTGAAAACGAAGAGCTCAAAACGCGGGTCGCTGAGGCGCGGGACTACCCCATCCTCAAGATCAAGCTCGGCACGGATCGCGATATGGAGATCGTCCGCATCGTTCGCGACGCAGCTCCAGATAAAAGGCTCCGTGTTGATGCGAACGCCGCATGGACCGCAAAGCAGGCGGTAAAGATGGGCGAATTCCTCCTCGAGCACGGCGTCGAGATGTTGGAGCAGCCAGTGCCCGCAAACGACATCGAAGGACTGCGCTTCGTCCGGAAAAGGGTGCAGCTGCCGGTATTCGCTGACGAATCGTGCCTTGTGGCGGCGGACATTCCGAAACTCGCCGGAGCCGTCGATGGCATCAACATCAAGCTCGCAAAGTGCGGAAGTCTGAGGGAGGCGCTGCGGATGGTTCACACGGCTCGCTCGCTCGACATGCAGGTCATGGCGGGCTGCATGATCGAGAGTTCGCTCGGAATCTCAGCCATCGCGCAGATCTCCCCCCTGCTCGACACCGCCGATTTCGACGGTGCTGCACTCCTTTCGAGCGACCCGTTCC
>DASQPS010000427.1:0-2074 GCA_035643845.1 Gemmatimonadaceae bacterium
GTATTAAAGTGTAGTTCTTTGGCTGCCATTTTATCGCTCTGTGGTTATCGGTTAGCTGATGACCGCGAGCACATCGGACTCGCGAAGAATCAGGTACTGCTCGGCGTCGATGGTGACTTCACTGCCCGAGTACTTCCCGTATAGGACCTTGTCTCCGACCTTGAGCTCCATCGGGACGCGAACGTTCTTCTCGTAACGGCCGGGGCCAACGGCGATGATCTCGCCCTGTTGCGGCTTTTCCTTGGCGGTGTCGGGGATGAAGAGGCCGCCGCGCATTTGCTCCGTCTCCTCGAGCGCGCGGACTACCACGCGGTCGGCGAGGGGTGCGACTTTGGTGCTTGTCTGGGTTTTTGTAGCCATAGTGAGCTTCCTTTGTGCTGAAATAGTGGCTTGTGGCAGGAAAAAAGGCTGTTAGCACTCAGCCATCGCGAGTGCTAACAGCCCAAATTAACGGTTTTCGGGGTGTCCCGTCAAGCCATTTGCCGCGCCTTCAGGGTTAGGCGTCCGGGCGGTCAGTCGGCAAGGATTTCGTAGCCAATCCGGATCCCCTTGAGGGTCAGAAACGGGTCTACGACCTCGAGCTCAGTCGAATAGGGCTTGATCGCTTCCGCCATCCCGCCGGTAGCCAAAACAAGCGGCTTGGTCGGATTGGGCCACTCCTTCTTGATACGCCGGACGATCCCGTCGATGGAGTCTACCGCGCCATACAACACGCCTGCCCGGATGCACTCGTCGGTCCGTCTCGCGATCACCTTTTTGGGTGGGACGATGTCCGTCGCGGGAAGTTGCGCCGTCCGTCGGAAGAGGGTATCCGCGGAAATCATGACCCCGGGCTGAATGACACCTCCGAGGAAGGTGCCGTTGGAGGTGATGCAGTCGTAGGTCGTTGCGGTGCCAAGGTCGACAACGATTGCATCCCGCATATGAATCCGGCTCGCGGCAAGTGTGTTGGCAATTCGGTCGGCGCCCACAGTAAATGGCTCCTCCACATCTAGTTTGACGGGCAGCTTCGCGCGTCCATCCACTATGACCGGTTTGCGACCGAAACACATCGTGCACGCCTCGACCAACATCGGAGTGATTGCGGGTACTACAGAGCAAACCGCAGAGCCAGTAATCGCGTCCGAGACGCCCGTCGCGTCTCCAGTAATCGAGCGAATGAGAATTGCGAGCTCGTCGGCGGTGCGGGGTGCCGCCGTCGTCAGCCGCCAGTGTGAGGTCAGCTCGGAATCGTCGAAGATTCCAATGGTGATCTCGGAATTCCCAACATCGAAGACAGCGATCATTGCTCCCCCAGGACGAGCGATCCGGATCTAAAAGAGGCCACCGAGTCGGCCAGCGCGACGAGTAGCTCTCCCGCCGGATTGATTCCGGCTACGCGGCCGAGCGCAGGCTGAACGCACGACTTTCCCCGCGCGAGATCACGCGCATTGTATTCCTCGAGCTCGCTCGGAGTTAGTGGTCCGGTCGCAGCTGCCGCTAACCGAACGGCTGGAACAAGGTCAGTCAACACTTCAATTCTGGAAGTTCCTGTCTCTAGCCCGGCAGCGTTCTCCAGATTGTCGGGGCGCGCGACGTTGACTCCGATTCCGATCGCTACCCACTCCACTACCTGCTCACGCCAACGAGCTTCGACAAGGATTCCGGCGAGTTTGCCGCAGTCGATATAAAGGTCGTTCGGCCATTTAAGACGGATCGGTTCCGCGGCGAACCTGTCGAGGGCTGCCGCGACCGCCATACCGACGCGAAGCGACAGTACGCCGAGCCCGGAGCTGTCGGATGGGCGCTCGATCACCGTGAGCCATATTCCGGAGCCAGCAACTGACCTCCAGCTCTTGCCGCCTCGTCCCCTGCCGGCCGTCTGTTCGTCGGCGAGGACGAGCGTGCCCGCCGGTGCGCCTTGGCCCGCCAATCGATGCGCAACGTCCAGGGTGGAGGTAGTCGAGCCGAAAACTTCCACTCGCGGTACATCGAGCGCCTTCTCAAGTTCTTTAGCGGACGCTCCGTCGAACCGAAAGGCGTCACCCGCGGGCGTACACCACCGCCAACACCGCGATTCCAAGCGCGACCCGAT
>DASQPS010000428.1:0-5600 GCA_035643845.1 Gemmatimonadaceae bacterium
CAACAACCCGAACTGGCATGGGCACAACTACACGCTCGATGTGTCGGTCGAGGGAAACATCGACCCCAAAACCGGCTACGTTTGCGATCTTTCGCAGCTCAAGAAAATCGTCGAGAAGGAAATCATCGACATCGTCGACCACAAGAACTTCAACCTCGATGTCCCGTTCATGCGCGACGTGATCCCGACCTCGGAGAACATCATCACTGCATTCTGGAAAATCCTCGCGCCCAGAGTCGCGCCAGGCAAGCTCGTGAAGCTCATGCTCTGGGAGACCGAGAACAACTATGTCGAATACACCGGACCGTAGCGACCTGGAAGGCTCCGGCGAGCTGACGAACTCCGCCGAGTTCGAAAAGCTCGTCCGGCGTGAGCTCGAGCTGCTCGGCGAGGATCCTACTCGCGAAGGTCTGCTGCGAACCCCGTATCGCGTGTCGCACGCCCTGCGGTGGCTC
This sequence comes from Gemmatimonadaceae bacterium, assembly GCA_035643845.1. Lineage (GTDB taxonomy): Bacteria > Gemmatimonadota > Gemmatimonadetes > Gemmatimonadales > Gemmatimonadaceae > UBA4720. The sequence continues at coordinate 456 of DASQPS010000428.1, forward strand.
ACTCAGGGTTATGCGTCGAGCGCGGAAGAAGTCGTCGGGAAGGGAATCTTCAAGGAAGACCACGACAACATGATCATGGTGCGCGACATCGAGCTGTACTCGATGTGCGAACACCACATGCTGCCCTTTTTTGGAAAGGCGCACATCGCCTACATCCCGAACGGCAAAATCGTCGGCCTCTCCAAGATTCCGCGCATCGTCGACGTTTACGCTCGCCGCCTTCAGGTTCAGGAAAGACTCACGGAGCAGATCGCCGAGGGGATTTGCCGAGTGCTGAAGCCCGTTGGGGTGGGCGTTGTGATCGAGGCATATCATCTGTGCATGATGATGCGCGGAGTGCAGAAGCAGAACTCGAAAACGATCACGTCGTCACTGCGGGGCGCGTTCAGGGAAGACCCGAAGACGCGCGACGAATTCCTGCGCCTGGCGCACAACGGCTCGGACTGATAAGCGGGAAGGCGGAAGGGGGGGGGGCGGGAAGCGGACCTGCAGTAACAACCACCGATCTCGAGTGTTGATATATGGGTGAGCTAACCGGTCGAACCGCTGTAGTCACTGGCGCCTCGCGGGGAATCGGCGCTGGGATAGCCGCCGCACTCGCCGCCGACGGTGTGCAGGTGGCACTGCTCGCACGCAACGAGGCCAAGCTGCGTGAGCTTTCGTCCACGCTCAAGAGATCGATCCCGGTGGCATGCGATGTCACCCGCGCCGACAGCGTCGCAAGAGCATCGGAGACCATCTCCAGAGAATTTGGCGGCGCTCCGGACATCCTGGTGAACAACGCCGGCATCTTTGGCGTCGCGGCTGTGGAAGAGACGTCCCCCGATTTCTTCGTCGAGACGATCAACACCAACCTCGTTGGCCCGTTCCTATTCGTGCGCGCGTTTCTCGGCGGCATGAAAGAAAAGGGCAGCGGGCACGTCGTCACCATCGGCTCCATCGCTGATCGAACGATCTACACCGGTAACGCCGCGTACTCGGCCGCGAAGTTTGGTGTCCGCGCGATCCATGAAGTGATGCGCGCAGAGCTGCGTGCGAGCGGCGTTCGCGCGACCCTCGTCTCGCCTGCGGCGACAGACACCGCGATCTGGGACACGGTGACAATCACCGATCCTGGCGCCAACCCGCGCTCGAAGAGACCGATGCTGGCGCCCGACGACGTCGTCCGCGCCGTGATGTTCGCCCTCACGCAGCCCGAGCGAGTGAACATCGACGAGCTCCGGCTCTCGCACAGCTAGGGTTCGTCATTGTTCATCGAGATGCTGGATCTTCTTCGCTGCATCAAACCGCACGAAGACACCTGGCTCGTAGCGTCTTTCCACACCGTGTCCAATCGTTTCGTCAAAGACGGTAAGCTCGGCTGCCCGATCTGCAAGGCAGAATATCCGATCGATCGCGGTGTGGCCGATTTCAGTGCTGGCATGTCGCTGCCCAACTGCGACCAGGCACGCGCCGAGGCGAGCCACCGTCGCGAAGAGCTCGCGACGCGCGCCGGCGCTTATCTAAACGCGACCGAACCGGGAGCGACGTTCGTACTCGGAGGACTGTGGGCTTACGCGGCGCCCGACTTGGCCAGCATGGCCCAGGTGCGCGTTCTCGCACTCAATGCGCCGGGCGATCTCGAGGAGTCTGAAATGTTGGGACTGTTGAACGTGGGCACTGAGATTCCTCTCGCCTCGGGTTCAGTTGCCGGGGTAGCAATCGACGCATGGTTTCCCGCCATGATCACACAGTCGGCGCTGAAAGTTCTGCGTCCGGGAGGACGCCTCGTCGGACCAGCCAATATTGACGCGCCAAGCGAGCTCACTGTCCTCGCGCGAGACGAGAACTATTGGGTCGCGGAAAAAGCGCCGGAGGTTATCCCAATACGGCGTGCGAGTCGGTGATTCCGCTGTGCTCGGCCTCCGCGTAAAGCGAGTCGATGAGCTGTTTGTAGTTCTTGTCGATAGCGCGACGCTTCACTTTCTGCGTCGGAGTGAGCTCACCACGCTCGATTGAGAAGTCGTGCTCGAGCAATCCGATCTTCTTCGGCACCTCGAAGTGCGCGGCATCGGCGAGCTCCTTGTTGACTTCCTTCTCTATCTTGGCATGGATGGTCGGCATTCGAAGTAGCTGTGCGCGATCCGTCCAGATGATGTTGTGCTTCATCGCCCATTTCTCGAGCTGATCGAAGTTTGGGACGATCAGCATCGACGGGAATTTACGCTTGTCGCCGAGCATGACGGCTTGTGCGACGTACTTGTTGGTCTTGACTTTGTTCTCGAGCGGCTGGGGAGCGATGTTCTTTCCGCCGGCCGTAACGATGATGTCTTTCTTGCGGTCGGTGATGGCGAGGAAGCCGTCTCGGATCTCGCCGATGTCTCCGGTGTGGAACCAACCCTCGTGATCGATCGCTTCGCGAGTTGCCTCAGGCTTGTTGTAGTAGCCCTTCATCACGTGCGGACCCCGCGTCAGCACCTCGCCGTCGTCGGCGATCTTTACTTCCACTCCATCGATGGGTTTGCCGACGGTGCCAATGCGGAAGTTGACCGGCGTGTTCACGGCAATTACGGGTGAGGTCTCGGTGAGGCCATAGCCTTCGAGTATCTCAAGCCCCGCCGCGTAAAAGAACTTGTTGATCTCAGGCGACAGCGGAGCTCCACCTGAAACGAAGTAACGCAGACGTCCGCCCGTGCGCGCCTTGAGTTTGGAGAACACGAGCTTCTGCGCAATGGAGTACTGTACCGCCAGCAAACCTGCCGGTTTACTCCCCGCCAGCTTTTGATTTGCCCAGCGCTCGGCGACGTCGCGTCCCCAGAAGAAAATTCTTTTCTTCACGAAGCTTCCGCTCAGTGCCGTCTCCAGAACGCGCGCGTACATCTTCTCGTACAAACGCGGTACCGATAGTACGAGCGTCGGCTTTACCTCCTGCAGATTTATCGGGACGGTGTCGAACGACTCGGCGTAAGCGATCGAGCTTCCGGTCGCCCACATCATGTAGTGACCGCCCATCCGCTCGAAGATGTGCGATAGCGGAAGAAAGCTGAGCGCGACGTCACTGCCCCCGAAAGGGATCGCGACTTTGGAGGCGGCGACGTTGGAGTAGATATTGTCGTGGCTCAGCATCACACCCTTTGGCTCGCCGGTGGTGCCGGATGTGTATATGATCGTCGCGATGTCGTCGGGCTTCACGCTCAGCGCCTCGCTCTTGTAGCGTTGGGTCGAGGCATCGGATTCCCCCTGCTCGCCGCGCTTCTCCAGCTCCGCGAGCGAGATGTCGATGAGGCCGGGCATCTCCTCGAATCCAATGACGGTCTTGAGCGCCGGCAGTCGTCCGCGAATCTCTTTGATCTTCGCTGCCTGGACGCTGTTCGACACGAAAATCGCGACTGAACCGGAATCTTTCAGCATGTACGCGATCTGATCGGCGGGCAACGTTGGATAGATCGGCACATCGGTGAGTCCCGACGTGAGACTCGCGAAGTCGGCGATCGCCCACTCTGGCCGGTTCTCGGATAGTATCGCGACGCGATCGGCTCTTCTGACTCCGATCGCCTGCAATCCGCGCGCGACGTGGCGGACGCGAAGGGCGACGGTCGTATGTGAGATCGGACGATAGGCGCCGCCTGATTTCACTTGTAGCGCGTCCGGGCGGTTGAACTCGGCGATCGCGTCGAAGAAGAGTTTATTGAGCGTCCCGGGCGCCGGTCGCGGGCCCCCTCGTGCTTCCATCACCGTGTCTCCTCCAGAAATGCTGTTCTAGCTGAGCGGCTTGAACCTGAGGACGAGTCGCACCGGACTGCCAGCAACGGGTGCGCCCCGATATTTCGCGGTCGCGTTCACTATTACCGAATCCACCTGGTTCGAGGAAGTGAGAAAAAGAGGATGCAGACGAATTGCTCTTCCCGCTATCCCGTCCGTGTTAGTCGTGTCGACGATAGACGGCCTTCCTGCGTCGTTTACAAGCTGCGCGAGTTGCGGATCGCTTTGCGAGACGATGCTGAAGCTGACGATGTACGACTTGACAGCGCTGTCGTTGGGTGCGACGCCGTGGGTCAACCTCACAGTGAGCGCGGGCGACACGTTGACCGTCGTGTCGAGGAGAGAATACGAGAGAGAATCCACCCCGTGTTCGGCCGCGATGAGGTCGGGCCGCAGCGTCACGTCCACTTTCTGGATTGCCTGGAGCCCCGCGACGGTCGCGATGATCCGTGCCTGCGTCGAGCGCAAGCTGTCTCCGACGATGGTGCCGGTTATGCTATCGACGGTGACACCGGAGTCGGGCGATTGAAACCAGATCGGCGGAGAGGGTATCTCGTCACCGCTGAAGTTGAACGCGCGCACAACGGGCAGGGCAACGTTGCCCAACGTGTCGCGAAGAGTGTCGCCGATTACGACGGATGGAGAGGCGAGTGAATCGAACTGGAGGGAGAGCACGGAGGTCGAGCTGCCACTGACATCGCCGCAGGCGTAAGCGCTGATGGTGATGCCGAAGACCGCCGTCAGTACCGCAACGGATCTCTGACGCTGGGTCATACGAGCCGCTCCGCGGCACGATGCATATCGGCCGCCGCGCAGCTCATACCAACCGGTCCGCCAGTATCGTCGCGAGATTCACGTAAGCCTGCGACGCCGAGTCGGCGGGATTGCGCACGACGACTGGTTGGCCGGCGGCAAATGCGTCTGCGGTCGCAACGGTGCGTGGCACCACGACGTCGAAAACGATATTGGCTGGCAGGTGTCTTCTCACGTAATCAACTACACGGTCCGAGGCGGGATTGTTCGGCTCGTACATCGTAAGCAGAATTCCGTCGAGGGTCAGGCGCTCGTTGACGGAGACGATGTCCTGGATAGCGCGAAGAATCTGGGGAGTGGTCTGCAGCGCGAGCGGCTCGCACTGGAGGGGGACTATCACGTGCTCGCTGCCCGCGAGAACCTTGCGCGTGATCGAGCCAAGTCCTGGCGGAGTGTCGACGACGACGACCTGGCATCTCTGCTCTGCCATCTGCAGCAGATCCTGCAGGACGTTCGTCTCGCGCACGAGCTGCGAGTACACAGCATGGTCCGCCTCATCGGCCACCGAGCCGGCAAGGATCACCCTCAGCCACGGTAGCGCGGTGGGAAGAATTATCTCGCGGAGAGTTCGCTCGCCGTTCAGGTAATCGG
>DASQPS010000429.1:0-9643 GCA_035643845.1 Gemmatimonadaceae bacterium
ATGAGACCTTTACCTTGTCGTGGCCCAGATCCCTGAAGAACAGCGCCAGACGCGTTCCCCCGATGGACCGCGGATGTTCGGCAATTCCTTCGAGATCTTCGGAGCGGAGACCGTACTGCTCGGCGGCGCCGGCCGCAACCGAGATCCAGGAGATGCCGTACTCGGGATCGACCTCCAGGGTCGCCAGCGCGTCGCGCAGAAGGTGCAGCCGTCCGAGCGGCATCGACGCGTACAGCCGCCCGTACATCTCTTCGGGCTCGACGCCGGACGCGATCAGCTGTCCCGCGATGCTAAGGCACCGGGCCGTCGTGTTGCTGAAGCGGAATCCGCCTGTGTCGGTGAGAAGCGCTACGTAGAGCGCACGGGCGACGTCGGGCGTCAGCTCCAGTCCAAGGCATATCGCGAAATCGTAGATCAGCTCGCCTGTCGCGCACGCCGTCGTATCAGCCACCATCAGAGTGCTTGGCGGCTCGTCGCTCGGGAGGTGATGGTCGATGACGAGCTTCGGGATCGTCAACTTCCTCACCGCTTCCGCCAGAACCCCGAGTCGCTTCACGTCGGAGATGTCGAGGACTATGAGGACATCCGATTCCTTGAGCGCTTTCGCGCCGAGGTCGCTGGCGTCCCTGACATCATCGCCGAGCAGAAACTTGTACATCTCCGGCCAGGGAGTGGGGTTTACGACGCGAGAGCGGATTCCCATTTGACCGAGCAGGCGAGCGAGAGCGGTCTCCGATCCGCAACCGTCGCCGTCGGCATTGATGTGAGTGGATATTGCGACAGAGCGTCCCGCGCGGAGTTCCTGCGCGAGACGCTCGATCGACTCTCGTCGCTGTTGCGGGACTGCTAAGAGGTCAAGCACTGCCTTCGGCGCGAGCCAGCCTCGAGTGGGATCTGCTGTACGTGAAATACACGATCAGGCCAATAGCCATCCATACGATAAGCCGCTCCCAGGTTGCTCCCGGAAGGCTCGACATCATGTACCCACAGATCAGGATTCCAAGAATCGGAACAAGGGGTACCAACGGAGTCCGGAATGGTCTGGCAAGATTGGGCGATCGATAGCGCAGCACGATCACGCCGGCGCAAACAATGACAAACGCCAGCAGCGTCCCGATCGATACCAGCTCGCCCAGGAGTCCGATCGGAAAGAAGCCGGCGACGACGGCCGCTACGACGCCGGTGAGGATCGTAGTGATGTAGGGTGTTTTGAACTTCGGGTGCACCTTGCCGAAGATCGGCGGGAGGAGGCCGTCTCGGGCCATCGAATAAAATACGCGCGGCTGTCCCATCAACATGACGAGCACCACCGATGCGAGACCTGCGATCGCTCCGATGTTGATGATCGAAGCGAGCCACGCGAGGGCGGGGCCGGCCTTGTCAATCGCCACGAACACCGGATGTGGCACGTTGAGGTCTGTGTAGTGCGCGAGACCGGTCATGACGAGCGACATCAGGATATAGAGCACGGTACAGATCGCGAGCGAACCAAGCATTCCGATCGGTATATCTCTCTGCGGATTCTTTGCCTCCTGCGCCGCTGTCGAAACGGCGTCGAAGCCGATGTAGGCGAAAAAGACCACCGCCGCGCCACGCACGATGCCGCTCCAACCGTAGTGACCGTACTCGCCCGAGTTGGGCGGTATGAACGGATGCCAGTTTGCCTGGTTTACGTACATGAAGCCGAAGCCGATGACGAGGAGGACGATCGCCACCTTAAGAATGACGATGAAGTTGTTGAAGCGCGCGGATTCCTTGATGCCGATGACAAGGAGCGTCGTCATCAGGCCGATCAGTATCATTGCCGGCAGGTTGATGACTGCGCCCGTATGTGTGAAGCCCTGAGCCTGCGTCAACGCATGGGTGACCTGATCGTACACGGGCACATCGGAGTAGGCGTAGGGTGCGCTCGAGAACCTCGTCGACAGCGGCACGCCGATTTGAGTCATGAACGCCGAGAAATAGCCCGCCCACCCGACGGCGACGGTGGAGGCTCCGAAGAGGTACTCCAGCATCAGGTCCCAGCCAATCACCCACGCGATGAACTCTCCCAGCGTAGCGTAGGCGTAGGTGTAGGCGCTGCCCGCCACGGGTATCATGCTGGCGAATTCCGAGTAGCAGAGTCCGGCGAACAGACATCCCAGGCCCGAAACGATGAACGAGAGGACGATCGCAGGCCCGGCGTACTGAGCCGCCGCGGTACCTGTGAGCACGAAGATTCCCGCCCCGATGATCGCGCCGATGCCCAGCGTCGTCAGATTGAGCGCCCCGAGGGCACGCTTGAGAGTGTGTCCCTCCGACTCGCCCGCGGCCTCAGCCTGCAGGGCAGCGATGCTCTTCCTCGTACCTAAGGCCATGCGGAATCTCCGAAAGCGTGAGTGGGGATCAGGTCAGGAATGTATACATTTCGACACCCTGGCAGAGCGACAAGTTTGCGCGGGCTTCGAACGCAATGTCAAGGAACTTTACACCGAGTAGTTGGGCGCTTCCCGCGTGATCGTGACATCGTGTGGGTGGGACTCGCGCAATCCGGCTGCCGTGATGCGGACGAATTCCGCTTCGGTACGCAACTGCTCAATGTCGGCGCATCCCACGTAGCCCATTCCGCTGCGCAGGCCGCCCACCATTTGGAAGAGCACATCGCTCACCGGTCCTTTGTAGGGCACGCGGCCTTCGATTCCTTCGGGTACGAGCTTCTTTGGCGACATCTCGCCTTCCTGGAAATACCGGTCCGCGCTTCCGTCCTGCATCGCGGAGAGACTCCCCATTCCGCGGATCATCTTGAAGCGACGACCCTCCAGCAGCAGCGATTCGCCGGGACTCTCCTCCGTTCCGGCAAGCATCGATCCCATCATCACGCTCGAAGCACCGGCGGCCAGCGCCTTAACAATGTCGCCGGAGTACTTGATGCCGCCGTCTGCGATTACTGGAATCCCACCCGCACCCTCCACCGCGTCGAAAATCGCAGTGAGCTGCGGAACGCCAACTCCAGTCACCACGCGCGTCGTGCAGATCGAGCCGGGACCCACTCCGACCTTGACGGCGTCGACCCCGCGATCGACCAGCGCCTGAGCACCCTCGCGCGTCGCGACGTTACCCGCGACGAGCTGGACGTCCGGGAATAAGTCGCGGACAATGGACGTCGCCTCGAGGACGCCCTCTGAATGTCCATGCGCCGTGTCGACGATGAGAACATCCACGCCGGCGTCTACGAGTGCGCGCGCTCTGTCGCGATAATTGGCAGCGCCAATCGCAGCGGCGACGCGAAGCCGTCCGTGCTGGTCCTTGTTTGCATCGGGAAAATCGCGGCGTTTGTGGATGTCCTTCACTGTGATCAAGCCGCGGAGAGTTCCCTTCTCATCCACCACCGGCAGCTTCTCGATCCTGTGCCTTCCGAGAATTGCCTCCGCTTCGTCCAAGGTGGTGCCGACAGGAGCGGTCACCAGATTCTTCGAGGTCATCGCCTCCCGAAGCGGTCGATCCAGATTTCGCTCGAATTGCAGATCGCGGTTCGTGATGATTCCAACGAGCTGTCCGTCGCGATTCACGATCGGAACGCCCGAAATCTTGAACCGACGCATCAGAGCGACGGCCTCTCTAAGTGTTCCGTCCGGAGAAAGCGTTATCGGGTTGAGAATCATCCCGCTCTCTGAGCGCTTCACGCGATCGACCTCGGCTGCCTGTCGGTCGATCGACATGTTCTTGTGGATGACACCAATCCCGCCCGCCCTGGCCATCGCCATGGCCATGTCCGATTCGGTGACGGTGTCCATCGCCGCCGACGCAAAGGGCACGTTGAGCGTTATTCCACGGGTGAACCGCGAGGCCGTGCTTACATCCTTTGGATGTACGAGAGAGTGTCTTGGGGAGAGGAGTACGTCATCGAAAGTCAGAACGAGCTCGGACCGCACCCTCGGCGTGGTGCTCGTCTCGGCGCGAGGTCCCTTGATGCGCGAAAGCCCGCCGCCGGCTTTTGCCGGAGAGGCGGGCTTGGTCGACGGACGAGTCGTGGTTGCCATAGCTAAATGTATGGCATTGTGCGGTTTGCGTCCAGAGGCGGTGCCGAGGTCAGCTGATCAAGGCGCCGGAGTGCGCCGGCCATAAGCGACCTTCAGATAGTGACCCGCTACGCTGGCGGCCATGCCGCACACGGCTCCAAACAATCCGATGACGGCGAAGAATGGCATGCGGCTAAAGACGGACGCCGCGCCGCTGTAGCCACTGACCATGAAGAAAAAACACAGACAGAAGCCGTACAAAGCGCCGGCGTAAAATGATTCGCGCTTGGAGCACCAGATGCCGATTGCGATGCCGATGATTCCCCAGGGAACGATACTCCACGCAGCGAGCGCCTGATAATATTTTGCGCCGAAACCGACGATGACGCCGACAACGCCAGCCGTGATGATCTTCCCCATTCGCTAAACTAAGCGCTTCGCTACCTACGGGAACACGGGCGCCGGCTGAGCGGGCTCCTCTTTTGGAGGACGGATTTTCGGAGCGCGGCCAAAGTTGTACTGCAGACCAACATAAGTAGCGCGCAAGCCGAATTTCCGAGTGGTTATCTGGGTGAGATTGTCGTCTCCGGCCTGGATCCGGAACTTCATCATGTCGAACGGATCAGCGAACCGGATCGACGCGCTCAGATTATCGCCATCGAGCTTCTTGCGAAGCGAGATGTTCGTCATCTGCATCGAAGAGAAGCGGCCCTTCTCGATATTCATGGGCGCGCGATAGAAATAGTTCGCGTTAAGCGTGACCGTGGGACTCACCTGCGTCGTCGCGTTTACCCGGTACGACCAGGTGACGGCATTCGACGAGAGTGCAGATTGGGACCCGCCGTCTGTCACCATTTTGAAGACATTGAATCCCGCGAACATGTTGAATTTCGGACCAAACCTGAGCGATCCGTTGAGATCCGTTCCCCATGAATTGCTCTTGTCGAGGTTCTGGAAGCTCACCGAAGTCACTTCACGATTGTCGACGGTGTCAGCCGTGTTGATGTTGACCCTGATGACATCCGTCGTCCTGCGGTAGAACGGCGAGAGCTGGATCGATCCGAGTGCGCCCGACTTGCTGAGGCCAATCTCGAACGCATCGGTGTACTCCGGATTCAGGCGTGGATTCCCGATGAACACGTTCTGCTGATCGAAGAACACCGGGAACGGATTCAATTCCTGCGTGCCCGGTCTCCGAATACGACGTGAGTAGCTCACCTTGAGCTGCGTCTGGTCGCTCGGCTTGTACATGATGACGCCGCTCGGGAACAAGCTGTGGTAGTTGTACGGGTAGCTCTGCGCGTTGGCGAGGGCAAAGTCCCTGTTCGCCCACTCGGCGCGAAGTCCTGCCTGCAGATCGAACTTGCCGACGCTTTGACTGAGCACACCGTACCCCGCATGCACGCGCTCGTCAAACGTGAATGTGTTGCTCAAATTGCTCTCGACCCAGTTGCCGTTGCCAAGGGCGTCCTGTAGAACAAGGAAGTCCTGGTCGAGCCAGCGGTCCGTTTCCTTCAAGCCCGACTCGAGCTTGGTGCTCGTCGCAAAGCTGCGCACGTAATCCACCGAGCTCGTGAGCTGACGACTGAGGGAACTACTTGCGTCGACCTCGCCCTGGATCGGCGGGCCGGAGCTCGTACCATCCTGGTTCTCGGGATCGCGCCACAAGAGAGTATTGTTTTCGTCTCTCGATCTATTAAAACGCACCTCGGCCGAGAGCTCGTGCTTCCGGGGAACCAGCGTCCGCTTCCAGGAAAGCGAATTGTCGAACACGAGTCCGCGCGACTTCGCGTTGCGATCCATCGCATAGCGATCGACGAAAGCCTCATTGGCATCGAGGTCCGTATAACCGGCGAGGTTGGCATCGTTGCCGTGCCGGCGATTGAGCGACAGCGCGTTCGAGATGACATCCTTGTCAGTGAGCTTGTAATCGATGTTGCCGGTAAAGTTGTGTCCGGCGTTAATCGTTCTGCCGTTGATGTCCTGATTGGTGTAGAACATCGGCGCGCCTGTCGGGTCGAACTGAAGACGGTCGTTCAGGCCGTCGACGCCTCGATCATCGGAGTTGAAGCCGTACGTCCCGAAGAGGGTGACCGGTCCGCTCTGGTACCCGATGTTGTTGCCGATGTTGAACCTGTTGGCGCTGGCGCCATTCACATTGACGCCTCCGCTCATTCCAAGATCTGTGTTCGCCTTGAGCACGATGTTGATGATGCCCGCCATTCCCTCGGGGTCATACTTTGCCGACGGATTGGGCACGACTTCGATGCGCTCGACGATGTTGGCCGGAATCTGTTTGAGATAAGCCGCAAGCTGGGTCCCGCTAATCGGCGTCGGACGTCCGTTGATCTGGATCGCCACGTTCTCGTTGCCGCGCAGGCTCACCTTGCCGTCGCCATCCACTTCTACCGAGGGCGTTGCCTGGAGTACCTCACTCGCGTTGGCAGCGGCTGGCGCGACATCCTTCGCGCGATACGTATTGCGATCCGGCTCGATGACGACGGTCGGCCTCTCACCTTCCACTTGCACGCTTTGGAGTGCGATGGCGACGCGAGTGAGCGGGATGCTCCCGACATTGGCGCGCGGCGCAGCTTCAGTGATGCTGAACGTGTAGGTGCGAGGGCGGAAACCAATCGACGTCGTGCGCAGATAGTAGTCGCCAGCACGCAGACCCTGAATGTGAAACGCTCCATCAGCGCCGACGATCGCGCCGGTTACCAAAGACGAATCCTTTCGATTGCGCACCGCGACTGACGCGCTTGCCACGGGTTGTTTCGTGGCCGTGTCGACGACGGTGCCGAGGACTTCGCCATTGCCGCCGCCCGGCGGAGACGCGGGCCTTGCCTGACCTGGATTCTGTGCCTGCGCCACGAAAGCGCAGAGTAACAGAGGAAGAACTGCGAAGAGGATGCGCTTCATGGGACCAGCTCACTGGGTGATTATGGGTCGGAACTCGAGCGGCGAAAAGAGGCCGCAGTTCAGTCATGCACTACGCGTTTGACACCGCGCAGTTTCAAAACGATTTCTCCGACTCCGGTGAATCCTTTGTGAGCAAATTGTCTCAAAACAAATGGATACCGCGCCACACTGCCCAGTGCGGATTGATCTCGGCCGCGCCGTGCTTCAGGTAGAACGCCTTGTACGGGTTTAATGGATCGTATCCGACGCACATCGAGCGATCACCCGCAGTCACTAGACGCCCAATTACTTCGCGAAGCAATGCGGTCCCTACGCCTCGTCGCTGTGCCATCTTCAGAACGTGAATCGACTCGAGCTCAACGTCGGTGTCATGACGGCTAGTGTGATGATACGCAGCGAAACCGAGTGGACGGCCTCCTTCCTCGGCGATGAGCGCAAAGCCGTCGCCGCGGGATTGTTGGGCCGAGCTACCCTCGCTCAGATACTTGTGCCAGCGCTCGGTCCAGAAAGACTTATCGCGATCGTGGTCAGTGATAAGGCCGAGCAGCGACGCTTCTTTGGTGGCGATGAGGATATCAACGATAGTGTCGACGTCGGCAGTGCTGGCTTCGCGAATTTCAAGCGGCAAGAGCGCGCAGCTCCTGACCAATGAGAGCAATCGCGCGCTCGACTAGAATCTTGTTGTCACTCTGATGCACCCAGCTGCTGGCACCAGATGGGTGTGGAAGCGGAATCACCGCCGAGCGGCCTCCGACATGATCGACGATATGTCTCGTCCCAATGAGCTCGGAGAGAGCGAGCGCCGGCAAAAATCTCTCTATTGCCAGCCTTCCCACCGGAATAAGTAGCTTCGGCCGAATGATTCGCAGCTCGTCATCGAGCCAGTCGGCACATGCTTCTTGCTCATCCCTGGTCGGGACTCGATCGCCACGACCGCTGGGGTGCGGACCCGGAAAGCAGCGCGTTACAGCGGCTATGTAGATGGTCTCGCGCGCTGTTGCCTCGTCTATTCCAGCGCGCTCAAGCCAACGGAACAGCGTGCGTCCCGCTCTTCCGGAAAACGGCAATCCGCCTGCACTCTCGACCTTCCCGGGGGCCTGACCGACGAGCATCGCGCGCGGATTTGTCGCTCTCGAGATGACCGGTCGTATTCCGGCGCCCAGTTGGCAGCGGTCGCAGGCCGCGAGCGCTGCGACGTGCCCGGCAAGCGGTGACGGTTTTTTGACGGAGGGCATCGCGCCACGAACTGTAATCAGCGTTCTATCTGACGCAACCGAAGTATTGCAAGAGGATATTGACGGTGTCCACGCGGCCGGCCATAACAGTCACATCGGTTGAATCGGGCCGATGCGCGAATGCGCGCACGAACAAGCGGTAACGACCTGGCGGAAGCGCGTTGAAGACGAAGCCGCCCAAGCTGTCCGGAACCGCAGAAGGATGCACGGCGGACGGTGAATCGCCGGGTACGATGGCCATGATCGGGTAATGGGGCAAGGCACCACCGGAATCCGCGAGGACGCCGACGATGCTTCCGGTACCGGAAGGCGCCGGCGGCGCGGGGGGCAGTCGCGGTATGGGTCCCTTTGCGCGCACACGCGTGGAACAGCGGCCCAACAAGAGGTTCGTATCTTCTGCTGGGGGACGGCGACAGGCTGCCAACGTCATGAGCGCCGCGAGCAGCGCGGCTGCTCTAAATGTCCCGTCCAATCGCCCTCAGGCGTCGCCGCATACGTCGCGGCAAAAAGAAGGCTGCCGCCACCAGGACCCTCTCCAGATCGAGCGAGCGAAGCTGCCTGGGATCGCCCATCCAGTGCTGCAACACGACAGGACGAGGCGCATTTGCGATCAGCCTTTGCAGCGCCAGCACGAGCAGAAAGACGTCGTCGATCTCGCCGATGAACGGAATGAAATCAGGAACGAAATCCATCGGCAGGAGGACGTAGCCGACGGCGCCTGCGACCAGGAGCTTGTCGGTCGCGGCGACGCGCCGATCGGCCAGCAGTCCGCCGACAAGTCGAAGGAAATTCGGGAGCTCCTTCATCGTCGAAACCACGCCACGCTTGTGTCCGGCGCGGGCCTCCGGGATCCCAGGCGCACGCGCGGCACCCGCACGAGAGCTCGATCGATTAGCGCTCTCTGCCTCCGCAGGGCGGCGAGACGCTCCCGAGGCGCGCGAACGAGATGCGCCGCCCTTCTTTCGCGATGAACCCGCGCTCGCGCGCGCCGATGAAATGCTCACTTGCGCTGATCTCCGGGTGGCGATGGCGGGGTTGTCTGAGCCGGCGGTGACGCGGGAGTCTCGGCAGTATTGCCGGTTCCCGTCGACCCCACTGGAGCATTCGTCTTCGGCGAAGTTACCGAGGAAGCAACCCCGACGATCTCAGTTGCAACTGACTTGCCAGCGTTAGCTACGCCCGTGAGCACTCCAACTGCCTTGTTCATCACGTTCATGGTACCGCCGATCACGTTCGCGGACATCTTCCCGGCGCGAAGGGTGTCTTCCACGCCCTCGGCGAATCTTTTCAGGGGATTCGGAGCCGTGGATAGCTTCGGCGCAAACTTCGATTCCAGAAAGTCGATGTAATCGAGAATCTGGTAGATCTTTTCGTCCGGAAGCGTGTCCAGCTTGCGTATCAACCTCTCACGCAGAATGTCGTTCATCTCCTCTCTCCGGTATCAGCCGCCGCCGCGCCAGCGAGCCCGGCGGCCGCGCACGTCGATGTGTA
>DASQPS010000430.1:0-8320 GCA_035643845.1 Gemmatimonadaceae bacterium
AGGAATTCCCATGATCTTTTCCTGCGCCGCCCGACCGAGATCGTTCAACCCTTCGAGCGACTCGATCGACCAGAACTTGATCAGCTCCTCGACGATCTTGAGATAATCGCGCGGCCCGTAAATTCCGGCGCGACGCACCACGTCGGCGAGCTCTCGGAAGTGGGGCATGTTTACGCCCGGCATGTCGATCGCCGGCATGATCCTCGCCGCCGCAATGAGACCCTGATTGGGGTCGCGTTCGAGCACCGCCTTGAAAACGGAGCGATAGAACGTGTAATGACGCGCCTCTTCTTTCGCGACGTTCTGGAGAACGGTGCCGATCATCGGCTCGTACTCGGACGCGTACTTCCCCGTGTTTGCGTGCGACACCTGCGTCGCCCGCTCCTGTAGAGAAGTGTAGACGAACACGCGATACGGATCCTTGTCCCACTCCGGCTCGAATCCAGCCTTGATGTAGTCGAACTGCATCTTCTCGATCACGACGGGATCGAAGATGCCGGCGTCACGGGTGTAATCGTGCAGAATCGCGCCGTGTCGATCTTCTTCCGCCGTCCACATGTTGTTCCATCGCGCCCAAATGCTGTCGGTGCCAAGGTAAACGGCGAGCAGGCGATGAAAGTGCGGCAGACCTTCCTCGGTGAGAAGATTGAGCGCGAGAGCGACGCGTGCCGGATCGCTTATTCCGCGCGCTCTTTCACGCAGCGCACGCAGATGATGATCGGGATCCTCACCAGGCGGTGGCTCGAGAAGCTCCGCGGGAAACCACAACACGCGCTTCGCCTCGTGCGAAGCCATCAACTCCTGCACGACTGGCTCGAGGTCGGCGAGGACTTCGATCTTCGACAACGTTTCCGCTTCGACTGGATTCACTTTGATCCCTTAGTCTTGTTGTAGATCGACAACGAATACGCTGGCAACTCCGACGCGCGTCCGCAAGTGGAGCGTCCGCGGCGCGGGACGTCACACAAATGAGCGGAGAGAGGTAATCCACAATTCACCGGATGCTCGTCCTCCCTCTGAAATTGCGGCCTGCCGCTTGCGCACAATCGCTAACACTTCGATCGTCGCCTTCCTCCAACGGCTGCCACTTACGCGAAGCCGCGGAGAAGCCGCGACGCCCTCAACCTGAATTTATCGCGGCAGGAGATTGAAATGGCAGACCAGTCCAACAACCGGGGCAATGTGATGGAACAGCGAGGCGAGAGCAATGGAGCCTTGGACGGCAACGGCATCCAGCGTGGTGGATCAAGCGGCGTGGCCTCACGCGGTGGAAATGTGAGCGGGTCCGTTGGTCGCAACGCGAACGCCGGAGCCGACAGCTCACTCCGTGAGGGTGGCTCTGTCAGCGGAAATACTAGCAGGAAGACGCCGCGCGGATTCGCGGCAATGGACCCTCAGGCGCAGCGAGCAATCGCAGCCAAGGGCGGTAGGGCCGCGCACCAGAAAGGCACGGCCCACGAGTTCACCAGCGAAGAAGCGCGCGTCGCCGGAAGAAAAGGCGGCGAAGCCTCACGCGGTGGTAGAAGGTCGAGCGGAGCAAACAGCAACAGCTAAAATCCCTAGCCGGGACGGAAAGCAAACGAGGCACGGGTTCCCCCGTGCCTCGTTTGCATCCACCCCGTCGAGCCGGACATCCATCGCGCAATAGCCCGAGGGGATCGGCCTTAGAGTTGCACTAGACGCGCTTCGTAGAGACGAGGCGACGAGAATTTCCAAATGATGGATCCTGAGCCGCACAAGGAGTCAACCGCAGGCGACCTGAGCGCGTTCTCACGCAGAGCCGCGAGTCCTCCCAGGCGAAATGCCTCCGCGCGCGAAGTGGCAAATCGCAAATCGCGGCCGGATCACGATCATCATGTCGATTTGCTCGACGAGCCAAGCACTCCGGATGAAGGTCTGCGCCTCGAAAACGAGCGACTCGCCACCAGCCTCGAGGAGATCGATCGGGAGCGCAGAAAGTACTACGAGCTTTTTGATTTCTCGCCCGACGCGTGCGTCGTCACCGACGAGCATTGCGCCATTCGAGAGGTCAACATTGCCGCAAGCCAGTTGCTCGGAGTGTCTCGTCAGCTCCTGGTGGGAAAACCTCTGACGACTTTCTTCGATGGCAGCGCGCGCGCGAACCATCGGCACCAGTTGGATCAGCTATGCGGACTCGAGCGCATAGATGACTGGGAAATTTCCCTGCGTCCCCGCGGAGGGCGTCCTGTTCCCGCGTCCGTCTCTATTGGTCGCCTCTCCGGCACCGCCCTCGGCAATACTGGCTTTCGCTGGATCATCCGCGACATCAGCAGGCGGCAGGCCGCCGAGAGCGAAGTCCGGAAACTGAATCGCGAGCTCGAGCTTCGCGTGGCATCGCGTACCAGTCAGCTGGCGTCCGCCAACCGCACGAAGGAAGAGCTTCTCGAGAGCGAGCACAAAGCGCGCGAACAAGCGGAAATTGCAAACCGCGTCAAAGCAGATTTTCTCGCCCTGTTGAGTCACGAGTTTCGTACTCCGCTGCAAGCGATTTTCGGCTACACCGAGCTCCTCGAGCGCGAGATCCACGGCCCGCTCAACGAGCTGCAGCAGCGGGATCTCAAGCGTATCCAGCATAGCCAGCAGCATCTCCTCGGACTGATCAACAGCATCCTCGAGTACGCGAAGCTTGACAGTGGTCAGCCACTCGACATCGCGTGCTATCCAACCGTCATGAACGAGACGCTCGCGTCGGTCGAGGCACTCGTGGGTCCGCATATCGAAGCCAAGAGCCTCCGTTACGAGTACACATGCGCTGATCGTTTTGCGATCGCGCAGGCGGATCCGGCGAAGGTGCAGCAGATCGTCCTCAACCTCGTTGCCAACGCGATCAAGTTCACGGACATCGGCGGCCAAATTCGGGTGGAGTGCGACCTCGACGGCGACGACGTAGCTGTGCGCGTGATCGATACGGGACGCGGAATTCCGCCGGATAAAATCGAGGCGTGCTTCGAGCCGTTCGTCCAAATCCGCTCGGGCGGCACACCGTTCAACGGAACTGGATTGGGTCTGCCAATCAGCAGACATCTGGCGATCGCAATGAAAGGATCCCTGTCCGCGACGAGCGAGCTGGGAAAGGGATCGACTTTTACGCTTCGCCTTCCTCGCGGCGACAATCAGAGGCGCTCAATAGGGAGCTAGTTCCGCTGTTCATCGTGGCCGGCTCCTGAACTCCGGCGCCAAGGATGTCGGATGACACTTCCGTTCTTCGTGGCCAGAATTTAGGAGCCCGCCACGACGGTGAAATTCGGTGGACTCGCCGTGCACTGCTCGAGCATGCCCACTATCTCAGACATCGTAGTGCGGCCTCGGTCACGAGCGTAAAAGGTTCTGATCTCTTTGTACCGCTCCTCCTTCGGCAGCCCCATGCCCGTTTCCTTCACCCATTTCTGGAGCGGCGAGGGGCGCGGTCCCCACCACCCGCACTCCTGAAATTTTTCATTCAGAAGAATCACCACCGGTATCGATCGCGACGTTCCAGTAAGATGGGCATCCATTATGTCGGGATTCGCGTCGCGGCCCAGAATCCTGAGATCCATGTTCCTCACTGAATCTGCGAGCTTCGCCACGATCGGAACGGTGTTGACCGCATCGCCGCACCAGTCTTCGTTGAGAACTAGCAGGTGCCAGTGGCCACCGAGCGCGTCGACCCGAGCCGAATACTCGATCGGAATCTCCACCCGCTTCGAAACCGCGTTCCAGAGCGCCTGGTTCGTTATGGGACGAGCGATGAAGTCGGCGAAGGTCTCTCCGCCATAGTAGCGGGTTCTCGTTATCACTTTGGTTGATCAGCGAAGCATGTCGATGTGGATGATGCCGTCCTCTTCATACGGAGCCGACACCGTTCGAAATCCGAACCGGTAATAGAAATCCTCGAGATAACGCTGCGCAGCGAGTTTGATCGTTTCACCCGGCGCGAGACCCTCGAGACGTCGCAAGGCTTCAGCCATTAGCGCTTTTCCCACGCCGGTCCGCCGAACCTCTTGCGCGGTTACTACTCGGCCGATCGAACCCTGAACGTAGCGCACGCCGGGCTCGAATATCCGCGCATAGGCAACGAGACTTCGATTCCTCTCGTCGCCGAGCCAGCCGAGGAGGTGCCACGCATCGGGATCGCGTCCGTCGGCATCGGGATAAGGACAGTTTTGCTCTACGATAAACACGCCCTCGCGAAGACGCACGATCGAGTAGAGCTCGGCCGCGGTGAGGCTCTCGAATCGAGACCATTGCCATTTCAGCTCGCGCGAGGCATTCGGCAATCGATCGCTCTTCACGCGGGTAAAATAACACGAGGCCGTAATGCCCTGACGCGGCCGTCAGAAACGAAAACGTTGTCCGCGGTCGGCCCAATCGTCTTACCTAAGGAACCGGGCCGGTGAGCTGGCCCACCCTTTGGACCCGTACCCGCCTCGGCTCATGAAGTCTCTGTCAGCGATAGCGCTTCCGACCGTGTTGGCCATCTCGGCCTGCGCGACGCCACAGCCACCAGCTCGAATTGCGGTCGCGCCCCCGCCCGTCAAGTACGTCGAGCCCCAAATGGGGCTCAACAATTCGGGACTCGATACAGCTCTGCCAAAAACCCTCGACAAGATCGTGAAAACGGCCATCGAGGAAGCGGTTGCTCCCGGTGTCGCGATAGCAGTCGGCCGCAACGGGCATATAGCCTACATGAAGGGCTACGGTTACATCGACTGGAATCAGCCGGGCTCCCCAGCGGTGGACACGAATACGCTCTACGATCTGGCCTCGCTCACCAAGGTCATCGCAACGACGACGGTCGCCATGATCCTCGAGGAAGGTGGTCAGCTCGACATCAATCGAACGGTCGCGTCCTACCTCCCGGAGTTCAATTCACCGGAAAAAGCGCAGATCACAGTGAAACAGCTCCTCACGCACAGCGGCGGAATGGAGGCTGGCGCGAATCTCTTTCAAACGGCGAAAGGACGAGATCAATATCTCGCGCAGATCAACGCGCGGCCGCTCGAGTACGCGCCCGGCACCAGAATGATCTACAGCGACTGGGACATGATCCTTCTCCAGCTCGTTATGGAGCGAATCACTGGGAAGACGCTGGACGTTCTCGCCGCTGATAAAGTGTTCAAGCCTCTTGGAATGACGGACACTCAATTTCAGCCTCCCTTGACTTTGCGTCCCCGTATTGCGCCGACTCAGGTCGACGACGCGCGCGGCGGATTGTTGTGGGGCACTGTGCACGACGAGAATGCATGGGCAATGGGCGGCGTCGCCGGACACGCCGGACTATTCTCGACGGCGCGCGATCTCGCTCTTTTCTCGATGATGATCTTGAACGGTGGCGAGGGCGTGAACGGCGTCAGGATCGTGAAGCCCGCAACGATCGCACGCTGGACAGCGCGGCAGGGAAAGGAATCCTCACGCACACTTGGCTGGGATTCTCCCGAAGGAGGATCGAGCGCGGGACAGTTCTTTTCTCCATGGAGCTTTGGTCACACCGGCTTCACCGGGACTTCGATATGGATCGATCCAGAGAAAGATCTGTTCGTCGTCGTCCTGACGAACCGCGTGAACCCCACTCGCAGCAACACTCGACACGTTCAGCTCCGGCGTGACGTTGCCGACGCGGTGCAGCAAGCCGTCCTGGGCGCTCGAATTGTGAACTGGGAAAACCGCTAGCGTCGCTTCGCTGGGCCGCATCGACGCAAGTCTCTTTATCGCGCCGGGCTCCTGGCGTCGGGCCACCGAGACAAACAATTTGAACGGATGAGGCGGATTTTTCCGGATTAGATCGGATCGGTCCTCTGGCGTGATAGATACATCTTGGCAGGGCCGGGATTTTTTGGGAACTGCCGCTCGGGCTCGCCTCTAACGCCATACTGATCTCTCTATTGCGGTAGGCTGAAACGCAAAAGAAAGCCCTTGATGCAAAAGAGCACCAAGAGGCGCTCTCAATGCAAACAACAAAAAAAAAATCACAGCCCCGGCGCAAGAACCCATAGCGCCACGATATCCGTACTAATCCGCCAAAATCCGCCTAATCCGTAGCCAAACTTTCGTCTCGGTTGCCAGAATTCAGGAGCCCGCCACAATTGAGTGAGAATGCGCCCCCCGGGCGGTCGTCGAATTTTGTACTTATCTTTCACTCGTCTCTTCCTCTCTCTGAATGCCAGCCTTAAGGGAACGAGTCCCGGTAGTAATCGTCGAGTACGACGAAATCGCGCGTACCATCGCCACCCGCATTGCCCAGATCATCAAGGAGCGCCGAGCTGCAGGCGGACACGCCGTCCTCGGCCTTGCAACGGGCAGTACGCCGATCGGCATCTATCGCGAGCTGATCAAGATGCACAAGGAGGAAGGTCTCGATTTTTCCGACGTCGTGACCTTCAACCTGGACGAGTACTACCCGATGAGGCCCGACAGCATCCACAGCTACCATCGCTACATGTGGGAGAACTTGTTCAACCACATCAACGTCAAGCGGGAGAACGTCCACATCCCGCGAGGCGCCGTCCCCCGCGACGATGTCGACGAAGAGTGCGAGGCCTACGAGGCAGCGATCAAGGCGGCAGGCGGCATCGATCTCCAGATCCTCGGAATCGGGAAGACGGGACACATCGGCTTCAACGAGCCGGGTTCGGGCGTCGAGTCGCGCACCCGCAGGATATCTCTCGACACGGTCACGCGCCGCGACGCAGCTGGCGATTTCTTCGGCGAGGACAACGTTCCGACAGAGGCAATCACGATGGGCGTCGCGACGATCATGGAGGCTCGCGAGATCGCCCTCGTCGCAACCGGCGAGCATAAATCGGCGATCATCAAGCGCGCTGTCGAAGGCGAGCCGGACCCCGACGTCGCCGCCACCTACCTGCAGCAGCATCCGAACGCGGTGTTCTACGTCGATTTCGCGGCAGCCGCAGACCTCACACGCATTCGTACGCCGTGGGTCGTAAGCGAAGTGAAATGGACGCGCAGGATGGAGATCGAAGCAGTCATCTGGCTGAGCGAGATCACCGGGAAATCCGTTCTCAAGCTCGACGAGATCGACTATCGAGAGCACCACTTGAGCTCGCTGCTCGCCCGCTATGGCAAGGCCGGACCGCTAAACGGAGACGTCTTCAACGCCCTCATCGCCAAGATTCGCGGGCGCAGCAAGCTTCCTTCCGGCAAGCGCGTGATCGTTTTTTCGCCGCATCCCGATGACGATGTCATCTCGATGGGCGGAATGCTCAATAAGCTTCACCAGAACAAGAACGACATCATCGTCGCCTACCAGACCTCTGGAAATATTGCCGTCTTCGACCACGAAGTGCGCAGATATGCCGATTTTCTGCGCCGCTTCGGAAATGATTTCGATCTCAACGATTCGGCGGCCGGCGCGCTGATCGACGAGGTCGAGGATTTCCTCAACTCGAAGCAGGTCGGCGAAATCGACGCGTTTCCGGTGCAGGTGATGAAGCGCGCGATTCGCGAAGCGGAAGCTGTATCGGGGATCGAGACTTTTGGCATGAAGCGAGAACAGGCACGTTTCCTCAATCTCCCGTTCTACCAGACGGGAAAGGTGAAAAAAGACCCAATCGGTCCCGAAGATGTTCGGAGAGTGCTCGACCTACTCGAGGAGCACAAACCCGAGTTGATTTTCGTTGCGGGCGATCTCTCCGATCCTCACGGAACGCATCGCATGTGCCTCGAGGCGGTTCAGGGCGCGCTCGCCAAGTACTCGGGGCCGGCCCCAGAGATGTGGTACTATCGTGGGGCGTGGCAGGAGTGGGACATCTCGGAAGCCGACGTGCTCGTACCGCTTTCCGAAGACGAGCTGCGCGCCAAGAAGATGGCGATCTTCAAGCACCAGAGTCAGAAAGATCGCGCACCTTTCCCGGGCCAGGACGATCGTGAATTCTGGCAGCGTGTGGAAGAACGCAACCGAAGCACCGCCCAGCGCGTTGACCGACTCGGCCTGCCCGAGTACTTCGCGATGGAAGCGTACGTCGTGCGACGCGCAGGCTCACCCATCGAGCACGAGATGGTCACGACGAGCTCCCTCGCCGAGCGCGAGCCTTCCCGCTCGCGGGGCGCGACGGTCAGGGCTGGGCGCTAACTCAGCGAACGCATCGTCAATACGCGGTCTTGAGGCGCGGCGACCAATCGGAGAGCCGCGCATCCCCGGAATCCGTGAGCTGGCGCAGCCGACCAGTTTTCTCGTCCAGCACCCAGATATTTCGTTGATCACCGATCGCGCCGAGTCGACGAGTGATCGACATGTGACGACCGTCGGGCGCCCATGAAGGGTCCTCGTTCTCGCCCTCGCTGGTGAGCTGCCGCATCGAAT
>DASQPS010000431.1:0-2942 GCA_035643845.1 Gemmatimonadaceae bacterium
GGTGTCCACGATCAGGGATAGATAGGCACTTCGCATCGGCTTGAACCTGTCGGGCGGAATATCGGCGCCGAGCACCGTTGTCTCGCCCATCTCGATACGCGCGTGAAGTACGGCGTTCTTCCAGTTCGGAGGGACATTCTCTGCAGCGGGGTTCTCGCCGTGGGTCGTGAGCATCGTGATCTTGCCCCCTAGGTGCTCGGCGTAGAACTCGAAGGCTTGACGGCAGTTGCCGCCGTAGTTGACATAGGTGTAGAGTTTCATTGGGTAAGAGTTTTTGAGGTTTCCACTGCTCTGCATTTTCTTTTCCAAATGCACCTGTGGCAATCGACAGTTGCACAGTCGACATGATTGAATTCAGCCGGAGGTTACGATGTCTAGCCGCCCGTACACTACGCGTGCGAAAAAAGTTCTCGAGCTTGCCGACGGAGCATCGGCGTCAATGGGCCACCACTACATCGGGACCGAACACTTGCTGATCGGCATTCTGGAAGAGAAAGTTGGTATCGCCGCCCAAATGCTAAACTCGCTCGGTGTGACTACGGAAAAGGTGAAGGAATTAATGTTCGAGGCATTTTCGCGACCTTAGCAGCCGACTCCGACGTGATTAAGCGCCTCGCTGCGATCGCGAGACGAAAAGACGACCGCGCAGCTCGCGCCAAAGAAGCGGCTGAGTGCATCCGCGTCGCTGGCAGGTTCCACTGGGTCGGATTGTATGAGGTCACGTCCTCTCAAATTCGCGCCATCGCCTGGACGGGAGACGACGCCCGGCGTTTCCGGAATTTCCAATCACGCAGGGCTTGAGCGGGGCCGCGGTCGCCTCCGGGCGCGCGGTCATCAGCAACGATGTCAGCAAGGACCCGCGCTATCTCACGACCTTCGGCCCAACGCGCGCGGAGGCAATCATTCCCGTTCGACACGGTAAAACAATTGTGGGAACTATCGATGTCGAAAGCGATCGCCTTAATGCTTTTTCAGTCGACGATCAGCATTTTCTGGAAGAGTGCGCAAAAACTCTCGCGGCGCTGTGGTCTGATGTGCCTGTTTGAGGACGTTTACGCGAATAAGGGGTGTTGTCGAAAACGCGCGAACTCATTCGTCGCGTTAGTAGCAGGGTTGGTTCCTGCTCTATACCTGAGCGGAACAGCAACCTCATGACAACGCACATCGAGGTGAAGGCCAGATGAGAAAGCTTACTGTTTCGGAGTTCATAACGCTCGACGGCGTTATACAGGCACCGGGCGGCAAAGACGAAGATCGGGAGGGAGGCTTCGAGTACGGCGGCTGGACGTGGCCCTATTGGCACGACGACATCGGTAAGTCATTCGTCGCGATGATGCAGGACGTCGACGCGTTTCTGCTCGGTCGTAAGACTTACCTCACCCACGCCGGCGCGTTCGAGCCAATGCCAGCCGGTGATTTCTTCGGCGATCTCATGAACGCGCCAAAGAAATACGTGGTATCGAGCACACTGAAAAAACCGACCTGGCGCAACACAACCATTATCAGCGGCGACGTCATCGACTCCGTGCGCGCACTGAAGGCGGAGTCCGGAAAGACCATCATGACCGACGGCAGCAGCCAACTCGTTCACGCGCTGCTCGAGCACGATCTCGTCGACGAGCTCCATCTGCTCGTCTTTCCTATCTCGCTTGGCACTGGCAAACGCCTTCTGCCCAACGGCGTGCACTCGACGTTCGAGCTGAAGTCCGCGACTCCGTATCCCACCGGAGTTGTCGCACTCGACTATGTGCACAAGGCGTAAGTGACTGAGTTACGCGAAAGCATGATCGCCGCATGGCGAACGAACAATCGCGTAACCACGCAGCTCATCGAACGGCTGCCGGCGGCGTTTTGGGACGTCACTGTTCCCGAATATCCGCGGCGCACCATCCGAGCGATAGCTGCTCATCTTCACAACGCCCGATGCGGTTGGGTCCGCACGCTTGGCAGAGAGCACGGGATCGTCGCGCCGGCGCGGGTGGATCGTACTCGCGTTACGCGGCGAGATCTCCTCGCAGCGTTGAAGAAGAGCAGCAAGGGAATCGAGTCAATTCTCGAGCTTGGATTTGAATCGGAGGGCCAGGTTCCACCGTCGAAGGGTTACGTGTGGCGCAACCTCGCTCTCGACGTCGGACACGTTCTGACCTACTTCGTTGCGCACGAGGCCCATCACCGGGGCCAGATCGTAATGGTTGCGCGTCAAACTGGAAACAGACTTCCGACGAGCGTCGCAGGCGGGCTCTGGCAGTGGAAAACCGAAAAGAAGCGAAGCAGGTAAATACTTTTGCCCGTCGAGCTCGTTTGGCCTGCGGCCAGCTATCTCCCAGAGTATGTTCGCGCGCTCGAGCGCGGTTGGTCGCCGGACAATCTCCGGCCGGAAGTCGCTGAGGAGGAGCTCGCGCGAATCGCGACGGATGCAAAGGGGTTTGTTGCCGCGCAACTCGATAGAGAAGCGAAGGGCCCTCCGATCACTCCGCCAGATGGCTCTAAAGTCCCGCGTCTGCCCAGCTACAATCGCTGGATCTGGGACGGAGAATTTTGCGGGTCGATCGGCTTTCGCTGGCAACCCGGTACCTCAGAGCTGCCCTGGTACTGCATGGGGCACATCGGTTATTCCGTAGTATCGTGGAAGCGCCGGCGGGGATACGCAACTGCTGCACTGAAGCTGCTGCTCGTCGAAGTGAAAGCAGAAGGACTACCGTACGTGGAGCTGACGACTAATGTCGGCAACATACCATCTCAACGCGTTATCGAGGCGAATGGAGGATCGGTCGTCGAGCGGTTCCACAAACCCTCGGTGTATGGCGGTGCGGAGAGCTTTCGTTTTCGAATTCAACTCAGCGAGGATAGGCGGTGATCGGTCCGACTGAAGCGCATCGTGCGGAGCGGAGGCGCGTCGCTGGTCAGTGTGCGGACATCTAATGCGGACGAGTCCAATCCAG
>DASQPS010000432.1:0-7080 GCA_035643845.1 Gemmatimonadaceae bacterium
GTTTGCAGTTCGCCAACCCGACGAGCCCGTAGCCAACCGCCGGTTCGGCCCAAAGCCGCCAGCCGGTAGTTTTTATGTTGTAGTTCGCTGTCCGCCTGCCGGTAGTTTTTAAGTTGCAGTTCGCAACCCCCGCCTACTTCGACGATTCAGTCTTAAGTCCCCGATCCTCGAGCAGCGCTTCCACACTCGGATCGCGGCCTCTCCAGTTGCGGTACATCGTCGCCGCGTCCTCGGTTCCTCCCTTTGACAAAACCATGTCGCGGAAGCGCTGACCATTCGCGCGCGTCAGGCCACCGTGCTCCTTGAACCACGCGTAGGCGTCGTCGTCGAGCACCTCGCTCCACGTGTACGCGTAGTAGCCCGCCGAGTAGCCGCCGTCCCAAATGTGTGAGAAGTAGGTGCTTCGATAGCGAGGCGGCACTTCGGGAACCGCGACGTTGTACCGACGCAGAGCTTCAGCCTCGAATGCATCCACATCTTCCGGCACTCCGCCGGCGGGCAATGTGTGCCAGGCGAAATCCAGTAGCGACGCTTCGAGCAGCTCTGTCGTCGCGAATCCCTGGTTGAAAGTTCCCGACTGCTTGATCTTGTCGACCAGCGATGCGGGCATCGGCGCACCCGTCTTGTAGTGCTTCGCGTAGTTCGCGAACACGGTCGTGTCGAGCGCCCAGTGTTCGTTGAACTGAGAAGGGAATTCCACGAAATCGCGCGGCACATTGGTTCCCGCCAGCGATGGATACTGCACGTTCGAGAACATCCCATGAAGGGCGTGTCCGAACTCGTGAAACATCGTCGTGACGTCGTCGAACGTGAGTAGTGCCGGCTGGCCGGGCGCGGGCTTCGTGAAATTCGCGACGTTGTACACGACTGGCTTTTGTGCGAGAAGGCCGGACGGGTCGACCCAGAAGTCCATCCATGCGCCGCCACTCTTGTTATCGCGCTTGAAGTAATCGCAGTACCAGAGTGCCAGCGGCTGGCCATTCGAGTCGAAAACCTCGAACACCCTCACGTCGGGCTGATACACCGGGATGTCGTGCCTCTCCTTGAACGTGATACCGTACAGACGGTTTGCCGCGAAGAAGACGCCGTTCTGAAGAACGTCGTTCAGCTCGAAGTAGGGCATGATCTGCGATTCGTCCAGATTGTACTTCGCCTTCCTGACCTGCTCGGCGTAGTACTGCCAATCCCATGGCTGGAGCTTGAATCCACCGCTCTGCGCATCGATCAGGTTCTGCATGTCGGCTGCTTCTGCGTGCGCCTTTGCGACGGCCGCAGGCGCCAGGTCCGTAAGGAGCTTGATCGCGTTCGCCGGGGTCTTCGCGCCCTCCGGCTCGAGCACGTAGGTCGCCCAGTTCGGATAGCCGAGGAGCTTCGCCTTCTCCGCGCGAAGCTCCGCCATGCGTTTGATTGTATTTCTGGTGTCGTTGCTGTCGCCGCGCTCGGTGCGCGTCGTCGAAAGCTGAAACAGCCGCTCACGAATGGGACGATTTTTTAGCTCGGCCTGCGCAGGCTGTTGAGTGGTGTTCTGGAGCGGAAGCACCCATTTACCAGCGAGCCCCCGATCCTTTGCCGCCTGTGCGGCCGTCTGAATTTCGTCGGGACTCAGCCCATCGAGCGCGGCAACGTTGTCGAGGACAAGCGCGCCCGCCTTGGTGCCGGCGAGCAGTTTCTTGGAGAAATCTGTTGAAAGCGTCGAGAGCTCCTGATTCAGCGCGCGCATTCGAACCTTGTCGCTCTCGGACAGCTGCGCCCCGGCCCTGACGAAATTGCGATTGTACCGCTCGACTAGCTGCTTTTGTTCAGGCGTGAGCCCGAGCGTCTCACGCCGGTCGTAGATGCTCTTCACGCGCTGATAGAGCTGATCGTTCAGGTAAATCGCATCGCTGTGGGACGCGAGCTTCGGAGCTTCGATCTCCTGAATCTTCTGAAGAGTGTCGTTCGTGTTGGCCCCGATCACTCCGAAAAACGCCCGCGACGCGCGGGTGAGCAGCGCGCCGGTTCGCTCCATTGCGACGATGGTGTTGTCGAACGTCGGCGGCGCGGTCTGCTTCGCGATCGCGTCGACCTCAGCGAGCTCGCGTCGCATTCCTTCCTCGAGAGCTGGCTGATAATCCTCGTTTCGAATCAGATCGAACCGCGGTGCGTGGTACGGAAGCGTGCTCTCGACGAACAGCGGATTTGAGCCGGCGGTAGGTGTGGGCGTCGGCGCAACAGGTGTCGCGGATGTCGCGCAGCCAAGTGTCGCGAGCGAAGCAAGAGTCGTGGTCACCAGGAGCGTCGCTCCGAGTGAGGATTTGAACGAAGAGTCATTTTTCATGCGCTTACCGGAGAAACGGCTCGCGTATACGGCCGTCGAATTGGGTTTATCGAAAGGTGACCACTCGCACGAGAGGATTCCAGAGCTTCGCTCCTCAGTGCGAATTCGGCGGCTCAACAACCATCACCATAAACGTTCCTGGAATTATCGGCGGCCTGCGTCTTGGATTCGTGGCGGTTGACTCCGCCGGCACCGGGCCGAATTTCGCCGACACGACGTAGATGCGGTGAGTCGCCGCGTCGATGCCCATGTTGCGCGCGCCCTGCGCGGTCTGAACGTTTTCGACGACATGATAGGTGTCGGGCGTGTCCTGATGGATCACGGTGAGAGTTCCGTCGGCGTTTGATGCATAGGCATCGTGCGTGAACGGATCGTACCCCGCGCCGTCCGTGCCTTTGCCGATCGGCACGGTTGCCACGACTCTGCCGGCCTTGTAGTCAGAGATCGCCATCACGCCGCTTCTGCATCCACTGAACAACCGCTGGTGACGAACGTCGATCGCCATCGGGACGGGATTCTTACATGGCGCTGTCGACCAGCTCTTCCCCGTCAGCTTTGCGTTGCGCGCGTCTATCTCAACTATGCGACTGCTGTCGGTGAGATTCACGTAGACCATTCCGTTGCGAGCTGACAGCCCATCTTCCGGTTTTCCGCCCAGGGGAATATTGGTGATCAGCGTTCCCTTTCGCGCATCGACGACCGTCGCCGAGTTCGCGTCCCCATTGAAGCTGAAGACGCGCTTCGAGACAGGATCGTAGATGATCGCGTCAGCATCTTCGGCAGCGTGGATCCTGCCTGTTGGCTTGTAGGTGCGCGTGTCGAATATCACAATGGAGCTGTCGTTCCCCGACGTCGCGTAACCGAGGTACGTTCCCGGGACGATCGCGGCGCCGTGAGCACCATTGATGCCCGGCACTTCGCCAATCAAATGGCCGTCGTTCATGTCGACGACCATGAGCCGGTTCGATCGGCCTATGAACAGGCGATGATGTGGTGGATCGGGTACGACGTAATCCCAGCCACCAGCACCGCCCAAGGTATAGGTATGGGTGATCTCGTACGATTGCGCGTGCACAGACTGCGCGGCGAGACCGACCATCATTAGAAGAAGACGCGAACGCATTTTGATCCTCGCAATTGGGAGCACGCTTGTTGCTTTAAGGGTGTGATGCGCAACAGTGCTAACGATAATGCAGTGACTCTGGCGCGCGCACGGCTTTGATTAAAGCCGGAAGTCCACGACCCCTACAATCATGCGCTCTATAAATATCGTCTCGGCAATCTCACTGGCCATTACCGGACTTATTACTTTCTCTGCCTGCTCCAACGGGCAGGGCTCATCGGCGGCCGGAAGTAACGGAGCGCCTCCCGCTTCATCACAGACGGCGATCACCGCGTACAACGCACAAGGCTCTGTCACTCCGTACGTCGCGTCTCCGGAGGAGCGCGAGCTTTATCTCAGCGCGGCGCGCACGTCGTGGAATTTCGTGAACAGGATCACGGAGCCGTCGACGGGGCTAGCCAGAGCACACGCGACCTATTCGTACGTCACGCTGTGGGATATCACCGGCGTCATCGCCTCGAACTATGTCGCTCACGAGCTGGGCTTCATCAGCAACGCGACATACGATTCGCACATCAGGCGGATTCTGTCCACGCTCTCGACCCTCGATCTCTTCGACCGCGCGGCATTCAATCGCATCTACGATGCGAAAACCGGCCGCATGGTAGACAACGCGGAGAAACTCTCGAACGTCGGCGCGGGCTGGTCGTCTGTCGATCTGGGAAGACTCCTCGTCTGGCTCCGCATTCTGGCGATCAAGCAACCGCAATACGCCGGGCTCGCGACGCAGATTGTGCATCGCCTCGACATGGGGAAAGTCCTGGACGATGGCTACCTCCAGGGCGTGGACCTCGATCCGAAATCCGGCAAGCGAACGTCATTTCACGAGACGGAGATCGGATACCAGCAGTACGCGCTCAGTGGCTTCGCATTGTGGGGCGCTCGCGTGAACCCGAGCGGCCTCGATGTCCGCGACAACGTCTCCGAGGTAAAAGTTCTTGGTGTGCCCGTTTTAATCAACAGTCGAGGCAACGACCGGGTGATGAGCGAGCCGTTCATAATGCTGGGTCTCGAGACGGGCTACCGCTCACGCGAGCTTGCGCGGCAGGCGGCCCAGGTTCTCGCCGCGCAAACCGCACGCTATCAGCAGACACACATCGTAACAGCCGTGACTGAAGATGCGATGCCTGATCCGCCAGATTACTTCTATTACTACAGCGTGTACCATCGCGGACAACCGTTCCTCGTCGAGAACCTGGACGACAAGGTTTACCAGCACCCGCGCTGGATCAGCTCAAAGGCGGCGTTCGGTTGGAACGCCGTTCTCCCCAATGCTTACACGCAGCTCGTCTTACGGACCGTTCAGCCGGCAGGAACGTCGGCAGGCTGGGGCGCGGGAGTTTACGAGGGCACACTCAAGCCAGTCGGTGTGCCGAGCCTCAATACCGCTGCGATCATTCTCGAGTCGGCGCTTTACAAGACGCGCGGTCGACCAATAATCGCTAACTAGAAATCGCATCGTCGCGTGAATTCACGCGCTTATGCTCGGGCGTGAAAGGAAGCACTTCGTACTTCCAGTGCACGTAAGCCATGCGATCGAGCAGGCGGTTGAAATCCTCTTCGCTGAGGCAGGCACAGATGCGCGTGAGCCGGCGCGCAAGCTCAGAGCGTACGGCAGCAATGGCCTCAGCTTTTCGTTTGTCGTCCATCAAGTTCGGGAACCTACTGCCAGGAAAATTGCCTGAGGCCTGCAAGAATCTTTCCCGGCACTCCGCCAGCGGACCAAATTTTCGGCGGTCCCAGGGTTCCTACTGATCCGCAGGCGGACGCTTCGCAGGCGTCTCTCTCTCGAGAATCGCGTCGCGTTTCTGCCAGTGGTGGGTTTTGTGACAGGCAGGACACTCGATTGGATCCATCTCTTCGATGGGTGATGATTCGAAGGTGTCGATGTCCATGGCGAACCCGGTGTAAATCAGTTTGCCCGTGTTCGGGCACTTTATGAGAATCCGATTCACCGCTTCCTCGCTATGCCTGAGCCTCGGACAGCATGCAAGGAAGATTCCCCGAGTGGAGCGGGACGCTCCTTACCTAACGCACTTCACCTGTGATTTCACCTGGACGACTTTGCTGGCAGGCGACATCTCGTTCGAGATTACGAGATGGTAGGTGCCTGCGGCCGGGAGATCGTAGCCGAGTGAAGTCTCGGATCCGCGGATCGTTTCCCAGGAAGAATGAGGAATAGCCGCGGGGTTGGCGTGCCAAAAGAGGTACTCGTCGTCGGTGAGAAGAAAAATCTCCAGGTCGCGGTCGAACCCGCCAATCCCGTGCACTTCGCCGACGAGCCGGCACTTCTGATCCGTCTCGGGGAGCACGAAATCGTAGTCGAGAGCGTCGTGGGCCGCGATCTGCGCCGCCTTGTTGTCTGAGACTTTGATTACGAGAAGTTTTGCCGCCGGACCCATAGTCGGAGCCGTCGGCTGCGCGTTGCTCGGAATCACTCCCAGAGAAATCGGCTGCGCAGTAGCCGGTGCCGCAACCGGCTCAGTGGCCGTTTCAGCAGGGACATCAGACGTCGAATAGGACGGCGTATTGACGGTCGTCGCGCGCGCGACATCGGGTGTGCCCTGAATCAAAAACCACATCACGGCGTACGCGACGACGAGTCCCGCCGCAACTCCAACGCGCGCCTTGTTATCGGCGGGATCGGAAGACGGTGGGCCGTCCTGCGATCGATCCCAGCCACATTGCTTGCATTCCTTGTCCGTGTCCTGCAGCGGCTCGCCGCAGAAGTTGCAGTATTTCTTTCGCATGGCGTCCTCTCGATTCCGAGCAGACGCCGATCGAGCTCGGCGCCGCTCCTAGTACTCTAGAGGACGACCGAGGCGGCCCGCCGGAACCGTCGCAGTCCGATCGCCATGAATCCTTCGGACGCGATTACTCCTTTCCGATCGCCATGAATCGCAGCATCAGAGCGCTGTGTGGGCGCACCTCCGCCGAGTACTTGCCCTTCACCTTGCCGACCTCGGCGTGTGCCCAAAGGTCGCGGATGCTGGCAGAGTCGGTGTGGATCCCGACGCGCGGAAGGTAGGCAGTGATGGTATCGGTCTTGGCAGATCGATTGAGGAGCACAACGGCATGCGTTCCGTTGCGGAGCGGCCTCTCCCATACCTGGAGATCGGGCACAGGCTCCCACACGAGTATTCCCTGCGCGCCCAGCGAGTCCTGGTCCACCGCGATGACTTCCGGATTCGTGAGGATGATCCTGGTTGCCTCCGACATCCCGCGCAGATCGTTCCCGGCTATGAGCGGAGCGGCCTGTATCGCCCACAGGCTCATATGCGCACGGTATTCGTCGTCGGTCATACCGCCGTTGCCGACCTCCAGCATGTCGGGATCGTTCCACGCGCCGGGACGGGCGATGTGCGAGTGCTGCGCGGACTGATCGAGATTCGCGAGCATCGATACCCACTTGTCCTCGATGTCATCCGTCGTGCGCCAGAGATTTCCAACGCCAGGCGCCCAGTCCCAGGGTTGATTCGAGCCCCACTCACAGATGCTGAGGACTATCGGGCGTCCTGTCTTGTCGAGCGCTTTCCGAAAAATCGGGTAGCGCACCTGGGCCTTTAGTCCGCCGGCGTTGCACCAGTCTTCCTTTACGTAATCGACGCCCCACGACGCATAAGTGCGCGCATCCTGATCT
>DASQPS010000433.1:0-3498 GCA_035643845.1 Gemmatimonadaceae bacterium
GGCGCGGTCGAGGTCTGTCGCCAAGCGCGACGACACCGCGCGCGAGACACCGTTGTCGCGTACGAGCTGATCGAGATAAGCGCGAGCGACTGAAAAACTCGCCGGCCATACGATCGGCTGCTGATTCTGCACGTTGAGCAAGTCCGTGTGAACCAGCTTGGCGGCGTCGATCTCGTTCTGCGAGAGATACTGACTCGGCTTCAGCTCGAAGATGTCCAGCCCGCGATCGATTTCTGATCCGTAGATCCGTCCGTTGTACCAATACGTCGACCAGTATCCGCCAAGTATGAGCTTGGTGGAATCCATGGGGCCGCGATCGAAGTAGGCGATCTCCCTGGGATGCGCGGGATCGGTGAAGTCGAAGACCGAGACTCCTCCCTGGTACCACGCTTGTGTCATGATGTCGCGACCAGGCACCGGTATGAGTGATCCGTTGTGCGCGACGCAATTCTCCGTCGATGTCTGCGCAACAGGCAGTTTGTAGTATCCAGCGGGTGTGAGGTTGTTGTTGGCGAGCGTGAAGATCGCATCGGCGCCCCACGTCGGTCGGTCAGTGGCGCGGCATCGGGGTGCCATCCCACCTCCCCATTCGTCGCTGAACAGAACTTTTTTGGCATCGTTGCTGAACGTCGCCGAGTGCCAGTAGGCAAAGTTGGGATCGCTCACAGCCGCGACGCGATGCGGATTGGCGGGATCGCGGATATCGAGCAGGATTCCGTTTCCCGAGCACGCACCAGCGGCTAGTCCGTACGCCGTGTAGGCGGTGATGTCGTGGCACTGATTTGTCTGTGCTGTGGTCTGAGTACCCTCGCCGTGATTTCCACCCATGTAGAGGCCGGCGATGTTGCCAGCGGAATCGGCAAAGATTCGTGGCGTGCTTATTACCTTCGCGTCCTGCGGCGCGGCGAGCGGTACTCGAATGACTTCAATGCGGAACAGAGAAGTGTTTGGATTCTCCCCGGGCGCCGCGCCGGAACAACCCGCCAGCTCTGAATTCGAGCGGACGCTGCTCGTACCGGAGACGTAGATGTACACGTTTGACGGATCCTTCGGATCGGTCACGAGCGTGTGTGTGTGCGATCCGCGACAGGTCTGCACAGCGGCAACCTGCTTTGGATGATCGATGTCGGTAATGTCGAAGATGCGAACGCCACGAAAGCGGTCCGCGCTCACCGAATCAGTGACGCCCTGACCACCGCAGTCGACGCGACCGCGCGTCTCCTCAACAGACATGAAAAGAAGATTGCGATAGACGGAAAGGTCGCCCTGACCTCCGGGGCATACGTAGGAAGTCCGGAGTGTCGGGCTCGCGGGATTGGAGACGTCCCAGACCTGAAAGCCGTGGAAGCCGCCCTGGAATACATAGTTGTCCTTGAACGCCAGATCGGCATCGAGAAATCCGAAGCTGCCGGGATCAGCGGAATCCGCAAAGGCAGCGGGGCGATCGTGATGACCGACGAGCTGTAGGTTGCTGGCGGCCTCTCCGGCATTGTAGTAGCCGGGCCGAAGTGTGAGCCTCGGATCGCCACTCGTTGCGATAGTCGTCTGCGCGCTCGCGGTGCCGACGAGGGCAGAGATGGAAAGCACGACTGCGGAAACAAATTCCTTGGCGATCAATCGTTTCTTTCGTGTGGCCGTCATTGCGGTCTCTTGGTCTCGGATTGGGATTTTCGTTGCCATTCCTAGGAGATGCTCATTCTCATGGTTTTTCGCCAGAGCCTAGCGATGCGAGCAATGCGCGCATCCGCATGATTTCAGCGCGCTGGTCAGCGTCGACATCGGACGCGTACTGAAAAATCTCTGGTTCCTGCGCGGCGCCGTTAGTTGCGAAAAGATCGCGCACCATCACGAGCGCGCCCTCATGGTGGCGTATCATGTCCTGCAGAAACAGCCGGTCGAATGCGGCGCCCTTTGCGCTCGCGAGTTGAGCTAGCTGTTCGGGAGTGAGCATGCCGGGCATCAGTGCGCCATGGGCCATGTCCATGTTTGCCATGTCGCTTCCAGACATAGTCATGGAATGTTGAGTTGTGTCGGCTGATGCTTTCGGGTAGGCGATAGCGGGCACCTTTTCTCCCCGCTTCTCGAGCCAGTGCCGCATTAGCGCGATCTCATCGGTCTGTGAGACGTTGATACGCTGGCCGAGAAGAACCAGAGACGGCTGCGTGGTGCGCCCCGGCATGAGCGCAGTCATCGTAAGCGCCTGCGCGTGATGCTCGATCATGCCTTGCATGAAGCGCACATCTGCTGGTGAATAACCCGGTGCTTGCTGTGGCGCGGTCGACGCGACCTGAGCTTGCGATTGAGCAACTCCGGCAAAAACGGCGAACGCGAAAAAAGCGGTGCGCCATTTCCGAATGGCTCGGGCGTGCCCGGGGTAGTGACCGTAGGTGTCGAGCCTCAGTCGGCGGCGAAAGCGCGTTTCGCGCGCGAACAGTTCGGCGGGAGATGCACGGACGTATTCAACCAGTTGCTCGTGCACCTTGTCGTGCTGCTTACGCACTTCGCTCAGCGAAAGGCCGCATCGTTCCGCCGTCTTGAGCGCGTTGAACGCGTCGATCCCTCCATACTTCACGGAGTAGCGCGGTGGACGTCCGCCGGTTCGAATGAGTGGCAAGTGCTCGAGCGCCTCTTCTTCCCACCACGTCACGTGAGCAATGATGTCCCGCACCGACCACTGACCCGTAACGCCGCTCAGTAGTAACTGGGCATCGGAGAGACCCGAATAGGAATTCTCAAAATCGCGCCACGCAGAATCGAGTTTGGTGAGGACCTGTTCGATCTTCACGAGGATACTGTCGGTTCAGCGGAGTCGATGTTCTGGAGCACCGCTCTGGCATTGCGGGTGATCCCCGCAAGCTTTGCGCGCTTCATCGGCGATCCGCGAAAGTGTTCACGATACGCGGTCTCATCCATCTCGAGAATCTCCATCGCCAGCTCGCGGGCGCTTTTCTCGGCTAGTATCGCACGTGGAGCAAATCGCTCTTCCTTCAGCTCACGCGAGAACCTCACGTTCCAGGGACAAACCTCCTGGCAGATATCGCATCCGTAAAGAAGCTCGCCAATCTGTGGACGCAAGTCGTCGGGAATTGCTCCCTTGTGCTCGATCGTCAGGTACGAGATACAGCGCCTGGCATCGAGCACTCGTGCCTCGACGAAAGCTCCGGTGGGACACGCGTCGAGGCATTTTGTGCAGCTCCCGCAGCGGTCCACCGCGAATGGAGCGTCCACTTCCAGGTCGAGCGCGATGAATAGCGAGCCGATGAAGAAGAAAGATCCCAGACGCGGGTGCACGAGATTGGTATTCTTTCCGAACCATCCCAGGCCCGCTCGACGTGCGAGCTCGCGCTCGAGAATCGGCGCGGTATCGACGTACGCTTTTCCGGCCACAGGGTACCCGAGCTCGGACTCGATCCAGCGATGCAGTTCCCGAAGTTGACCGGTCATGATGTCGTGGTAATCGTCTCCGCGCGCGTAGCGCGCCACTGGACCACTCGGCTC